>NZ_JAQMUA010000066.1:0-12306 GCF_028330895.1 Kamptonema animale CS-326
TCTCAAAGATCAAGTCCTCTGAAGAGGACTAAGAAAACTCATTAGTCCTCTTCAGAGGACTTCATTTATTAGACAGGGGTTTTAACCCCTGACGGCTTCAGCTTAAGTAGGACTTACATATGGGGCTCCAGAAACCGGGTTTTTGAGAGAATCTTTGGGTAAAAATGAAGTATTTTCGTCAAAAAACCCGGTTTCTTTGGTTGGGTGCGTAATTCCTATTTATTCTTGTCTCTAAGAGTAATAGTTTAAATCTCTAACCGACGATCGTACCTTCTTAAATATGGAAAAACCTTCTAACCTCTTACTAAAACTTACCCGTAACCTATTTACTGACACCACAGAACAAGAAAGATTTATCCAAGCGATAGTCAATCCTCAACCCTTTAATCCTTGCATACTTTGGCTACAACCCAAACCAACAATCCACCCTTTTACTGTTGAAACTCCCACACCTTGGCAACCCGAATTTGTAGATAGACTTGCTATCAACACCAAACCCGGAAAACATCAACTCCACGAAAGCGGACATTATTACTGTCTTGATTTTTCTTCAATCTTCGCCGCCTCCATATTATTAACTATATCTCAACCAGGTAAACTAATCTTAGATATGTGCGCCGCACCGGGAGGTAAAAGTATCTTTGCTTGGAAAAAATTACACCCAGAATTACTCATATCTAACGAAGTTATTGGCAAACGCATCGGAATGTTAATCTCTAACCTCAAGCGTTGCCAAATTAGCCAATCGGTTGTCACCAGTGCCGATTCAGAAAAATTAGCAGAAATTATACCTCAAACTGCTAATCTAGTAATAGTAGATGCACCATGTACAGGTCAATCATTACTTGCTAAAGGAGAAAAAGCCCCCGGATGCTTCCATCCAGTAACCATCAATAGTAATGCTAATCGTCAGAAAAGAATTTTAGCTAACTCGGCTAAAATAGTAGCACCACAAGGATATCTCGCCTATATGACTTGTACTTACTCACCCGCAGAAAATGAACAAGTCACAGAATGGTTTATCGCTAAGTTTCCCCAATTTCAGCCAGTTGAAGTTCCTGATTTGGCAGCTCATCAATCTCATTTAACAAATTTACATTGCTATCGGATGTGGCCGCAAGATAGACTAGGAGCAGGTGCTTTTACAGTTCTATTTCAAAATCAAGAGGAAGGACGGATAAATCAACTCTCAGCAGATTTCTTAGATGCTACCAGATTTAAGTTGTAGGGTAGGAGTGCTTGGAAAATACATTTTTTAATGTAAGATATAAATTATGGCAGCACCCAGCTTAGTACAAATTTTAAAAATATCCTGGCGATTGAAATCGCGGCTAGACAAACAAAGTCCGCCTACGCGGACTAATAAGATTTACAATGATTTTATCTCAATTTGTTTTCACAACTACATCTCGAATCACTCGCTGCTGGCGAAGACAAGGGAAACTAATTTCTTCAATTGTCTTGACGATCGGTTTACTGATTTTAGGAGGTTGTCAAAATTATCCAAATTCCCAATCTAAAAACAGCGGCACTATTTATCTTACCCTGTGGCATGGCATCAACCCGCCGCCAAATCGCGACATATTTCAATCTCTCGTAAACAAATTTAATCAAACTCACCCCAAAATCCAAATCCAAGCACTCTACGTTGGTCAACCAGACCAACAGATGCCAAAAATATTAACCTCAGTAGTGGGAAATACACCGCCAGATTTACTCTGGTACAATCCCACCATTGCAGGTCAGCTAGTAGAATTACAAGCAATTAGACCTTTAGAAGAATGGTTAGATAAATCTCCCCTGAAAGTAGAAATCGATCCAGCTTTATTTGAGTCAATGGAACTCGACGGCCACACTTGGTCAATTCCCTTGGGTACTAACAACACTGCTATTTTTTATCGTCCTAGCTTATTTAAAGAAGCAGGTATCAAAAAATTGCCTGAAACTTGGGAAGAGTTTAGAATTGCCGCGAAAACTCTTACTCAAGATCGAAATAAAGATGGGCGTAAAGAGCGATACGGTCTGATGCTATCGCTAGGCAAAGGAGAATGGGTAGTTTTTACTTGGTTGCCCTTCATGTTCAGTGCTGGCGGTGAATTTGTTAATAGCAAATCAGAACTGGGAACACAAATAGAAAATATTCAATCAGCAATTCCTAGTATAGATAATCCAGGTGCGATCGCGGCCTTGCAATTGTGGCAAAATATCCTCAAAGACGGATCGGCAACACTTTCCGCACCAGAGAGAGGTTACGAACTCGATAATTTCATCGCTGGCAAAGTGGTCATGCAAATTACTGGGCCTTGGACGCTATTACAATTGCAGCAAAGCGGCATAGATTACGGCGTGTTGCCAATCCCAGTCCTCAAACGCCCAGCGGCAGTCACGGGAGGAGAAAACCTATATGTAATGAAAACGTCACCTCAAAGAGAACGAGCAGCCTGGGAATTTTTAGAGTATGTTCTAAGTGAAGAATTCCAAACAGCTTGGGCATTAGGCACTGGATATCTGCCAATTAATCTAAAATCAAGAGAAAGTCAGACCTACCAGGCATTTGTCGATCGCAACCCAGTTTTGCGAGTTTTCCTAGAACAAATGAAATCAGCGCGATCGCGACCCATTATTTCCGGTTACTCTCGGTTGTCCGAAAATTTAGGTCGTGCCATAGAAGCAACCCTTTTAGGCAGCCGCCCGGAAGATGCCCTCAAGGACTCTCAAAAGCGTTTAAACTTAATTTTTAATAAGTAGTAATTGGTAATGGCTAATGGCTAATAGCTAATGGAAGACAGGCTAATGGAAGACAGGCTAATTACCCATCCTCCCCATCTCCCCCTCTTTCCCTAGTCCCTAGTCCTGAGCATCGTAGTCCCTTCTTCTATAATTGGTAGGTGCGTACCTCACTTGCAATCGCTACATAGCCGTTTTCAATTTGCTAGGTACGGCTTTTAATTAGCAATTAGCAATTAGCAATTAGCAATTAGCCTGCGATCGTCTAAGTAAAAAGCGCTATAGGTTCTAACCCGATCGGCAACAGATCGCCTACCATCAGCTATAGAAGCATTTTTTCCCTGCTGTCAGGGCGGCTCGCAGCTCTTGATGCCCCATCCACGACCTACCCCTCCTGCAAATCCCAATGGAGACAAAGTTCCTTAACTTTATTAAAGGACAAACTGGGCGATACCTCCTAACAGTAGCCGCGATCGCCGCTCTCTACTTTTTGGCTGCCAAATTTGCAATCTCCAGCCTGATGCTGAGTTCAGAAGTGTCACCCATGTGGCCGGCGGCCGGAGTTGCCCAGGCCGCACTGCTGCTATTTGGGCCTTCCCTCTGGCCGGGAGTAGCGATCGGCGGCTTTCTATTCACTCTTTCCGAGCAACCCGGATACTTGATAGCAGCATTAATGTCAGCCACCGGCAGAACCTTGCAACCCCTGTTTGGGGTGGCCCTGCTGCACCACATCGGTTTCTCAGTTAAGCTCGATCGCCTCAGAGACGTTTTGGGACTCGTGATCTTAGGTTCCTTCGGCTCCGCGATCGTCAATTCCACCATCGGGACTTTAAACGAATGTCTATCCGGTTTATCGGAGTGGAGCGATTTTGCCGGCACTTGGGGGACATGGTGGTTGGGAGACGCAATGGGAATTTTACTCGTGGCCCCCGTCCTCTTAACTTGGCAGAAATGGCCCGAACTCCCGCAAAAACCCAGACACAGTGTTGAAGCTGTTATCTGGTTTCTAGTGTTAGTAGCAATTTGCTGGCTCGTCTTCTGTTCCCGAACCAGAGCCGCCTACGCTCGCTATCCCCTAGAATACTTACCCTTTCCCCTAGTAGTTTGGGCAGCCTTCCGCTTTGGTCAATGCAGTACCGCGATCGCCAACCTGATCCTCTCCTCCTTTGCGATTTGGGGCATCGCCCGGGGTTCTGGCCCCTTTCTCAAACACGCTAACAGCACTCCCCAGGCAATTTTATCCCTACAAGCCTTCATCACCGTCATCGCCGTCACCGCCCTCGTTTTAGCCGCCACAGTCGCCGAACGCCAACAAGCAGAAGCCTCCCTGCGAGCCAATGAAGCCAGCCTCGCCAACGCCCAACGTATCGCCCAATTAGGCAACTGGGATTTAGACATTACAGCAGGCCAATTGCGGTGGTCAGACGAAATTTACCGGATTATTGGACAGCACCCTGGAGCTTTTAAACCCAGCCAAGAGAAATTTTTACAGTACGTTCATCCTGAAGATCGAGAATTAGTCAGGCAATCGATCGATCTCGCCATATATGAGAAAAAGGCTTATAGAATAGACTACCGACTAATTCTGCCCGACGGGAGCGATCGCACAGTCTGCGAACAAGCCGCCGTTACCAGCGCCCGCATTGCCAGCACCATTCAAGATATCACCGACCAAAAACTAGCAGAAGCCGCCTTGCGATCGAGCGAAGAAAGATTTTCTAAAGCCTTTTACTCTAGTCCCGTCGGTATCAGCATCAGCACCCTCAAGGATGGATGCTTTGTAGATGCTAATGACAGTTTCCTGCGACAACTAGGCTGGCATCGCGAAGAATTCATCGGTCGTACATGGACGGAGTTACGAATGTGGGTCAATGCCGAAGACCGCGACAGCATCGCCCAACAATTGCAACAACAAAACTCCGCTAGAAACTGGGAAGTTAACGTTTACACAAAATCTGGTGAAATTCGCGATTGGCTACTCTCAGTAGAACCCATCGACATCGGCAGACAACAGTGCGTCTTAATTATGGCAAGTGACATCACCGAACGCAAACGCGCCGATGAATTTCGCAAAGGGAAAGAAGCCGCTGAAGCTGCCAACCGTGCTAAAAGCGAGTTTCTCGCCAATATGAGCCACGAATTGCGAACTCCTCTAAATGCCATCATTGGTTACAGCGAATTGATGCGAGAAGATGCCGAAGAACAAGGTTTAGAAGAATTCGCCGACGACCTTTTAAGAGTTAACAATGCAGGCAAACATTTATTAGCAATTATTAAAGATATTCTCGACTTCTCAAAAATAGAAGCAGGCAAAATGAGCCTAGAGTGGGAAACCTTCAGCATCCCCATGCTCATTCAGGAAGTGGTAGCAACTGTCAAACCCCTAGCCGATAAAAATTCCAATATCTTTAATATTAATTGTGCTGAAGATATCGGGGATCTGTACTCGGACTTGACCAAAGTTCGCCAATCCCTGCTTAACCTCCTCAGCAACGCTTCTAAGTTTACTAAATCTGGTGCGATTTCTTTGACAGTCACCCGCGAAGCAGGGGAGATGGGGAGAGGAGGAGAAGGGGAAGATGGGGTACGCAGGAGAATTTCTTCTAACTCCACACTTAAGCATGGCGAAGCTTTGGGAGGAACCAAGCAATCTTTGCAAACCCCGCAGTTGTGGGAGGAACGAAACAATCTCTCCAAACCCCGCAGCTTGGGTAAGGAGGAAGGCTTGCGAGTAACGAAGCAAACTGAAGGTATCTCTCCCAAATTGACAGAATGGATCGTCTTTACTGTCAGCGATACTGGAATTGGCATGAGCCCAGAACAGTTAGAAAGAGTGTTCGATCCGTTTACGCAAGCAGATTCTTCAACCACCAAAAAGTACGGCGGTACTGGCTTAGGGCTAACGATTACCAAAAAATTATGCCAGATGATGGGGGGAGATATCAGTGTTAAGAGTGAGTTAGATAAAGGTTCCACTTTTACTATGTGGCTACCGGCTACTCTCGACCAAATATCAACATCTATGGGTGATTCAGAGGCATCTCTATGAGTTTATTATTCGCTCGCCTCTGCAATCAGATCTTTACTAAATTTACCAGACCGCAGCCAATAATGTTTACTGCTGGATTTGTATTGATTTTAACTTGTATATTTTTGAAACTCCTGGCAGTTAAATTTAAAGAAGATCAGACATTTACGCGCAACTTGCTTTACCTTAGAGGGTGGGATAAAACTCTCAACCAGGACGTACTTAAATTTAGCTATGGGCTTTTAAATTACTACGACCCGATCGCGATTCGCATCACCTATCAAGGTCAACTCGCCACCCAAAGCACGATCCGAGACATTACCGAGCGCAAGCGCATACAACAAGAGTTAGAGTTAGCTAAAGTGCGGCAAGTGCTACTAAACTTGCTTAGTAATGCTGCCAAATTTAGTAAGGAAGGTACGATTACGCTCTCAGGGAGTAGAAAGCAGGGAGATGGGGAGATAGGAAGACGGCGAAATCGGGGAGATGGGGGAAATTTGCTTCCTCTTCCCACTCAAAACCGCCTTGACGTAGCCTACCCGGAGAGTTTAACTTTGTCAGGAACAAAGGAAACTGAAGGAATTTCTCCAAGCTCTTTCCAGTCTCAACCGGAAAGCATTACGAGTGCAACGCTGCCATCTCACAACTACCAAGACTTGGGAGTCCAACACCACTATCTCAAAATTTCCGCATCTTACATCTCTAACTTGATAATTTTTCAAGTCCGCGATCTGGAATTGGTATGGCTAATAACCAATTCCAGCATATATTTCAAGCATTCCCCAAGCTGACGCTTCTACTACCCGCAAGTATGGAGTTACTGTTCTGGGACTAGCTATCAGCCAACAGTTCTGTAAAATGATGGGGGATGAAATTATAGTTGAAAGTGAGATAGGTGTTGGCTCTACTTTCACCGTGTTCTTTCCCGACAATGTGGACTATCCTCTAAAAACTAGAAATGAGTTGACAACTAATAAATTAATAAATATAGCGTAACTATAAATTATGCACCCTCACCTCAAGCGCCAACTTCAAGAGCTCGGCCTGAGCCTAGAGTCCCCGCCTCTGGGTGCACAGCAGTGGCAGCAATTTCTAGAGCAGGTGAACGATCGCTATAGCCGTCAAGAACAGGAGTTAATTGATACCGAACCGCTCGATGCAGAGGCGGAGACTCTGGACTATGAAGCCTCTGGCTTGTGGGAAGTGGATGGACTGTCGGCGGTACTGGATAGTTTAGGCGTGGGACTTTGTACTTTAGATGCTAGAGGCTACGTGCTCTATATCAACCCCGAAGGGGAACGCTTACTGGGGTGGGGGTTTTCAGAACTGGCTGGTGCGCCTCTGTTGGCTCGAATTGGTGTCACGTTGGGGAAAGCAGGGACAAGGGTACAAGGGGAACGGGGAAGCAGACAGGAAGGAGCATCTGAGAGTGAGATTAAGGCACGGAAAACTCAATTATCTCTTAGGGAAGCGATCGCCATCGGTCAGGCTTGCAGCAACTCAGATGGTAAGTTCCTCTGTCAGGATGGGACGATTTTATCAGTTTCCTACTTTTTTAATCCGATTGTAGGTGGAGACGGTAGTGGTGTTTTGGTGTTTTTTGATATTGCAGAGCGCCAGCGTTTGATGGGAGAGTTAGAGCGATCGCTCTCTATGTTACAAGCAGTATTTGAATCCACAGATGCGGGTATTCTCGCACTAGATCGCCAGGGAAAAGTCAGTAATTTTAATCAAAAGTTTGTGGAAATGTGGGGTTTAGTTGATAATTCCATGCTTTTAGCGCAACCTGGCAATGGCCCGCCCACAGCTCTCCCGTTCGTGATCCGCCAGTTGAAATATCCCCAAGCTTTTCTCAAAACTGCAATCAAATTGTCGGCTGAGCCGGATGCACAGATTAACAATTTGTTAGAATTTAAAGATGGGAGAATTTTAGAGGTAAGTTCTCACCCTTCCCAAGTTGGGAAAAAAATTGTCGGTCGAGTATGGATATTTCGGGATGTGACTGAGCGCCAACAAGTAGAAAAAGACCTGGAATATCGGATTCAATTTGAGCAGCTAATTACCAATTTGTCAACCCACTTTATTAGTTTATCTCCTCTGGAGATAGATTTGGGCATTCACCAAGCCCTGGAAGAGATTGGCAGATTAAGTGCTGTTGACCGCAGTTATATATATCTATTTGCTGATGATGGCACTCAACTAGAAAATGTGTGTGAATGGTGCGCGGCGGGGATTGATAGCCAAGAGGGCAGACTTAAAACAGTGAGGCGATCGCAAATTCCCTGGATCGTAGAACAACTCGATCGATTTGAAAATGTTTACATTCCCGAACTAGACAACCAACCGACTAATATTTTAGCGGAAGTAGCTTGTCTGCGCGATCGCCATCAGGAAGAGACTTTTTCTGCTCCTCTCTGGGATAGCGCTACAGAAAAAATGCAATCGGTAATTATTATTCCCTTAGTCTGTAGTAAGGAACTGGTAGGGTTCCTGGGATTCGATGCCCTACCATCCCCAAAAACGCGATCGCCAGAAATATTAACCCTATTCAAAATGGTAGGAGAAATGCTGGCAAATGCCTTAGAGCGCAAGCGCGCAGAAGCGGCTCTACGGCAAGCAGAAATTAAATACCGCAGCATCTTTGAAAACGCAGTAGAAGGCATATTTCAAAGTACCGCCGATGGGCGGTACATCAGCGCCAATCCTGCCCTAGCCCACATTTACGGCTACAGCAACCCCGAAGAAATGCTGGCACAACTGACAGACATTGGCAGCCAACTTTATGTAGACCCAAACCGTCGCCAGGAATTTCTAGCAGCGATGGAGACGCAGAATGAAATCTTGAGATTTGAGTCAGAAGTATACCGCCGAGACGGTAGTATTATTTGGATTTCCGAGAACGCACGTGCAGTTCGGGCATCGGGGGGTGCGATCTCCTGTTACGAAGGCACTGTTGAAGATATTAGCGATCGCAAAAAAGCAGAAGTATCTTGTCAATTAGCCCTAGAAGCCGCAGAATCTGCCAACCGTGCCAAAAGTACGTTTCTCGCCAATATGAGTCACGAACTGCGAACGCCTTTGAACGCGATCATCGGTTACAGTGAAATGCTTGCTGAAGAAGCCGAAGATTTAGCAGTCAAAGATTTCATCCCCGATCTTGATAAAATCCGTACCGCAGGTAAACATTTACTCTCTTTGATCAACGATATCCTAGACATCTCTAAAATTGAAGCAGGGCGAATGGATGTCTACCTAGAAAACTTTGACATCCCTGCCTTAATTGATGGGGTTGTCGCCACCGCCCAACCCCTAGTCGAGAAAAACGGCAATACTCTGAAAGTGTTATGCCCTAACAGCACCGGCACTATGTATGCGGACGTGACTAAAATGCGGCAGATACTTTTAAACCTGCTCAGTAACGCCGCCAAGTTCACTCAGGAGGGTACAATTACGCTTACTGTCGAAAGAGTTAAAAATGAAAAATTGATCGGCCCAGAGGTCAATCTTATCCCCGAACAAAGTCAGGGGACATTGCTACCGATCCTGCAAAACCCAGATATACTTTCGCAATTTTTAATTTACGATTGTGATTCTTTAATTTTTCGGGTTGCTGACACGGGGATTGGGATGAATCCACAACAGTTGAAGCAGTTGTTTCAACCCTTTACTCAAGGAGATGCTTCTACCACCCGCAAATACGGTGGTACTGGTTTGGGCTTAGCTATTAGCCAACGATTTTGCCAAATGATGGGTGGCGACATCGCCGTAGAAAGTGCATTAGGAGAGGGTACAGTCTTTACTGTGGTATTGCCCAGCGAATTTAGCGATCGCCAAGCCGAAAACCCAGAACCAGAAATCACCGATCGGCCCCCAACTCCGATTACTTCTGGGACAGTGCTAGTAGTTGACGACGACCAAATCGCTCGCGATCTGATCGAGCGATCGCTCACTCGTGAAGGACTGCGGATCGAAGCAGCCGCCACTGGCACCGAAGCATTACGGCGGGCCAAAGAACTGCGCCCAGACGCAATTACTCTGGATGTGATGATGCCAGGAATGGACGGCTGGGCAGTGCTAGCAGCCCTCAAAGCTGACCCCGATCTTGCCGATATTCCCGTCATCCTGCTATCGTTTGTTGGCAACAAAAGCCTGGGATTTGCCTTGGGTGCATCGGATTACCTCACCAAGCCAGTAGATGGCAAGCGCCTCGCTCATCTTTTGAGCAAATACCGACGCGACCTAAACTTTACCAGCGGCAGTTTAACTGGTCAAATTCTGATTGTGGAAGATGATCTTGCCACCCGCGAAATGCTGCGGCGCATACTGGAAAAAGAAGGCTGGCTAGTGGCGGAAGCCGACAGCGGTCGCGCAGCCCTTAAGCAGCTAGCTTTTGCACCGCCGAACCTAATCCTGCTCGATTTAATGCTGCCGGAAATGGATGGTTTTCAGTTTATTTCTGAAATTCAGAACTCGGCAAGTGACGATCCGATACCAATCATCGTCATCACCGCTAAAGACCTCACGCCTGGAGAACGCCTGCACCTTAATGGTTACGTGGAGCAGATCCTACAGAAAGGAGTTTACAGTCGAGATGCTCTCCTGCGGGATGTTCGCGCTCTAGTAAATGCCAGCCTTGGCCGCAGGCAGGGCACGCCCAGGAAGGAGGAAACTAATGGCTAAGATTCTGCTGGTTGAAGATAATGAAATGAATAGGGATATGCTCTCTAGGCGCTTGGCTCGCAAAGGACATGAGGTGTTGATTGCGGTTGATGGTGCCGAGGGGGTAGAGATGGCTCGCTCGAAGGTGCCGGACTTGATTCTGATGGATATGAGTCTGCCAGTGTTAGATGGATGGCAAGCAACGCAGCAAATTAAGGCTACGCCGGAAACTAATACTATTCCTGTGATTGCCCTGACGGCTCATGCGATGGCGGGGGACAGGGAGAAGTGTTTGGCTGCTGGCTGCGATGACTATGATACTAAGCCGGTGGAGTTTCCCCGCCTGTTGGGGAAGATTGAGATGTTACTGAGTAGCCGCGCAGTAAATTAGTCACCACTGACCTCAGTAGAGGTAGGATGATGGTCTAGAGCAATCATCAAGGCGATCGGGACGTTTTTATTTGCTGAATTGTTAAGAGAAAATTTTATCTGTATGACAGACAGTTGGAACGAAGGTGAATTGCGATCGCCACGCCGGATATTAATTACAGGTGGGGCAGGGTTTATTGGCTCGAATTTTGTCCATCATTGGTGCAGCAGTTATCCTGATGACAGAGTAGTAGTCTTAGATGCTTTAACTTATGCGGGCAACCGCCAAACTTTAGCGAGTTTGGAGGGTGGCGAGAATTTTCGGTTGGTTGTCGGTGATATTTGCGATCGCGCTTTGGTAGATACTTTACTGCAAACGGAAAACATCGATACTGTCGCCCACTTTGCGGCTGAATCTCACGTCGATCGCTCCATTTTAGGGCCAGCAGCTTTTGTTCAAACCAATGTAGTCGGCACATTTACCCTCTTGGAAGCTTTCCGTCACCATTGGCAAAGTCTCTCCATCGCACCTCACAAGCCGCAGGGAGTCTTCCTCCACGTTTCTACTGATGAAGTTTACGGTAGTCTCAACCCAGAAGATCCAGCCTTTACAGAAACGACACCATATTCTCCTAATAGTCCCTATTCAGCATCGAAAGCTGGTAGCGATCACCTCGCTAGAGCCTATTTTCACACCTACGGTCTACCGACAATCATCACGAATTGCTCAAATAATTACGGCCCTTACCATTTCCCAGAAAAGCTAATTCCCCTGATGTGCATTAATATGCTCTTAGGTAAGCCCCTACCTGTTTATGGAGATGGGCAGAATGTACGAGATTGGCTTTATGTTATCGACCACTGCCGCGCTTTGGATTGTGCGATTCATCGAGGAAAACCTGGGGAAACTTATAATATTGGTGGCAATAATGAAGTAAAAAATCTGGATTTAGTACGGATGCTATGCCAATTAATGGATGAATTGGCGAGTGATTTACCAGCGCGTCCCTGCGAACAGTTGATTACTTTTGTCAAGGATAGACCCGGACACGATCGCCGCTATGCTATTGATGCCACCAAAATTAAAGAAGAATTAGGCTGGAGTCCTTCAGTAACAGTTAAAGAAGGGTTAAGGCTAACGGTAGAGTGGTATTTGGCTGAGCGCGATTGGTGGGAACCGCTATTATCTGAGGAATATCAAGCTTATTATCGCCAGGTTTACGCTTAGAGAAGAAGAAATAATCATCGGCTGCTCTATTATCATCCGTTCTCTAATTTGTCAAGTTTATTAAGATTTAATGAAGCTTAATCCAAAGGGCAGAATTATCGAGTGATTCTGGCTGATAATTTGAATGTAGTCCCTGATTTAAAGAGTTACCGAACTCAAGGACAAGCTGTTGTTTTTAAGGGTGCGATCGCTCGTCTACGAGATTTCCACAACAGGGAAATACTATTAATTATCGCTATCAGACAGAGATAGTAGTTTTTGGTGGCGCGATCGTAGGCTAATGGCTAATGGCTAA
>NZ_JAQMUA010000067.1:0-9162 GCF_028330895.1 Kamptonema animale CS-326
CCAATTACCAATTACCAATTACCAATTACCAACTAACAATTACCAACTAACAAAATATGGTTAACTTTTTTAAAGGATTATTTTCCAATCGCCAGCCCGGAATCGGCATCGAATTGTCCTCAGATCTAATCAAAGTCGTTCAGCTTCAAAAAAAAGGCTCGTCATTAAAACTAGGGATATTAGCTACAGCAGAAGTCCCCGAAGACATCGTACAAGAAGGTCAAATAGTCGATCCGCCAACAATGGCAGAACTGATTAGATCCCTGCTTGCCGATAACAAAATTACAACCAAACGAGTAGCTACAGCTATTCCTGGCAGAGAAGCAGTAATCCGCTTAATCCCCGTTCCCGCCGAACTCAACGACGACGAACTGCGGGAATACATGAACGCAGAAGCAGGTCTATACTTGCCATTCCCCAGAGACGATGCAGACGTAGACTATCAGAAACTCGGCTTATTTGTCGATGAAGACGGCATAGAAAAAGTACAAGTAGTCTTAGTAGCAACCCGGCAAGAAGTTACAAATACTTACATCACTACATTTCAAGAAGCAGGGCTAACAATCGATGTTTTAGAAGTCACAAGTTTTGCATTAATCCGCACCATGCGCGACCAACTGCAACAATTTTCTGCCCAAGAAGCAGCAGTGCTAACAGACATAGAATTCGATAGTACAGAGCTAGCTATAGTAGTAGATGGCATACCTCAATTTAACCGCACAATTCCCATCGGCACATACCAAATTCAAACCGCTCTCAACCAGGCGATGAACTTGCCTCCCACCAGAGACACGAGGGAGGTTCAAGGCATGACCCTCCCAGTTACAGATACAATGGGCACATCAGGGGGGGATGCGAATCCAGGTACAAATGCCATGATTAAAGTATTAGGCGAACTAGCCGACGAACTGCGCCGCTCGATCGATTTTTACCTCAACCAGAGTGAAGAATTAGAAGTGGCGCAACTGCTGCTGGCAGGGCCCGGAGCAGCGATCGGCAAACTCGACGAATTCTTTATGCAGAGGTTGAGCTTGCCAGCCAGCCAAGTAGATCCAGTGGAAGCCCTCTCCCTGGAATTAGAACAAGAAATTCCCCCAGAACAACGAACTGGTTTGGGCATAGCATTGGGTTTAGGACTAAGGGAGGTTTGAAGCGTGTACAGCTTAGATATTAATTTTCTCAACGATCGCCCCGATTACAAGCCGGTAGATGTTAATCGAGAACGCAAAAGTAAATCTGCAAGTTCAGCCGATCAAACTCCGATTCTAGTTGGGGTAGCGGTAGCACTAGCTCTCAATGGCGCTGTCGGGGGCGCTTACTGGTGGCTGACTCAAGAAAATACTAGAACTGGGGAACGCAAAGCAGTAGCTGAACAGAAAGCGGCTCAATTAGAAGCTCAAGTAGCCGAAATCACCAAAATCAAGACCGAAACCCAGAAAATAGAGGGAGAGTATAAAGCCTTGGGTACGGTATTCGATCAAATTAAGCCTTGGTCAGCCATGTGGCGAGATCTAGGCGATCGCATCCCAGCCGGAGTAAAAATCTCCAAAATTGACCAAACCGAGCCGAGCCCGGCCCCAGTCACCCCCACCCCAGCAGCAGCGGCAAAATCTCCCTCTCCCTCGCCGAGTGGCTCTCCTGCTGCCAGCGCATCTCCTGCTGCCAGTGCCTCTCCTACTGCCCCTGCTGCCCCGCCAGCACCAATGAAGACAGCCACATTAGTAATCACCGGTGTCGCCAGTTCCTTCGAGCAAGTCAACGACTTTCTGCTGCTAATCCAGCGTTCTCCCTTTTTCAAAGATACCGACACAAAACTGCTTGGAGCAACATTAAAAAACAACACCACACAAATAGAACTTCAGAACAAAAGCCCAGGAGGAACCGCCGAAATTCCCAAACTACGCCCCATAGTCGAATATAAAATTGAAACAGCCCTCAGCGCCACTCCTGCATCCCAATTGCTTCCAGAGCTGAGGAACAAACAGGCAGACGGTTTAGCAATCAGGATCGAAACACTTCAAGAAAAAGGAGTGATCGCACAACAGCCAGAGGTGAAAAAACCATGACAGTAGCAAATCAATATATTCCCGGCGAGGAAGGTCAAGAAGAAGAAGGCAAGGCCATATTTGGCATCAAGCTAACTCCGCAAGTCATTGGAGCTGCGATCGCCGTTCTTGGTCTAGGAGTAGCCGGCTATCTAACCTACCAGTTCGTGTTGCCAGAATTGCAAAAAGGTAACGAAGCCAAAGGAAAAATTACAGAACTTGAAGGCAAGCAACAACTACTGCAAGCTCAAATTAAGAAAAAAGCTGAAGTAATTGCCGCTCGCGACGAAGCCATACAGCGGAGAATTGAGGTAACGTCAATGTTTGCTGACGACACCACCTTAAATACTCTGCTTTATGATGTTACTCAACTGGTCAACAAAATTAACTCTGGAGTTCAAGGTGACGATCGCAAAGCAAAACTGACAAAATTTGAACCTGTCCCGGTGAAAGTAGTTGCCCCATCAGCCGCAGCAGCCGCAGCGGCCATGCCCGACCCAGATATTGTCCTTGATGGTAGTTTGGGAGCCGGGGTCAACGGTCAGCTCAGACGCAAGACTTTTAAAGTTGAGTTTGAAGGTAGTTTCCCTCAAACTCAGGCCTTCATGCGGAATCTAGAGCTGATGCAATCCCTGTTAGTAGTTAAAAACTTAAAATCTCAGTTGTCAGAAACAACTCAGAAAATAGAAGTTGACTATCTCCAAGGGAAAATTATTCCTGTAGGTGTGCCACAAACTAAAATCAAAACAGCCTTTGACTTGCACGCACTACTGCCCTTAAAACAAGTTGAGCCAGCGGCTACCCCAAGTCCAGCCGCACCTGCAACTCCTAAACCTGCGGCAGCCAAATAGTGCTATTTTGTATTCCAATGCAAGTAATAGTTCATTTGTCAATACTCTAAGAGTCAGTAGCGCACCTGACACTTGAGAGCCAACAGCAAACAAAGTTTTAGTTGAGGAGGGAACGTGAAACAACATTTAAGATTGGGTGGAGGGCTTTTCGGTGCGGGTGTCGCAGTCCTGGTCGCACAAGCACCAGTCTGGGCAGCACCCACAAAAGTTACTGCCGTACAGCTCACTCAAACCAGCAGTGGGTTTAATATTGTATTGGCAACGGAGAAAGGCGATCGCCCTCAAGTTTTCACAATTAACGACGGTAATAGTTTCCGAGCAACTATCACCAATACCCAACTGCGCCTACCCCAAGGTAACGCTTTCCGGCAAGAAAATCCCTCTCCAGGGATTGCTTCTGTAGAAGTAACTCAGATTGATGCTAACAGCATCAGGATCGTCGTTGCAGGCAATGGCAACGCTCCCTCTGGGCAAATCCTTCAGACACAGGGTCAAGGAATAGTTTTCAGCGTAGCTCAGGGCAGAGGTACAGCTACTGCCAGTGTCCCTGCGATCGCACCGCCTCCACCACCAGATCAACCCCTAAATCAAGCAGCACCCCCACCGCCAAGCCGACCTCTGAGCCAAACCGCCCCAGCGCCTCAAATCCGTACTGCTCAGTCTCCGAACGTGATGGTGCCCAACCCCGAAGTCACGATTACCAGGAACGAGCAGCCACCGCTTCCCGAAGATATTCAACCCTCTCTCAACCAAGCTCCTCCTTTTCAGTCGCGAGCTGTTGCGCCACCTCTCGGCGATATCGCCGTCTCGAATATCGATCCCTCTCCCTCAGCAATCAATCTCAATACATCTGAACGCATCCCTCGCCTAGTGCTGCGAGATGCACCAGTTAGAGATGTGTTAGCTTTGCTAGCCCGCGCCGCAGGAGTCAACATTGCCTTTACTGGGGGCGGCACTCAGGGGCAGACAGGTCAAGCTCAGCCAGGTGTCCCCAATCAGGGAGCCAGCACTACAGATGAAGGGCCAAAAATTTCCTTAGATATTGAGAATGAGTCAGTTCAAGATGTCTTTAACTACGTACTCCGCCTTAGCGGCTTACAAGCTAATCGGATCGGACGCACGATCTTTGTTGGTTCTACTTTGCCCATTGAGGCCCGTAACTTAATCACCCGCTCCTTTCGGCTCAACCAAGTCCAAGCCGGACAAGCGGCAGCTTTCTTAAGTGCTCAAGGAGCAGAAACTCAAAGAGTTGTTAACATCGTCAGGCGTACAGTTACGGGTACGGGCGTAGACAGGAACGTAACGGAAGAGAACTCAGTAGAAATTCGACCGCTCGGCGCAGCTCAAGGTACTGGAGCCTTATTGCTCAGAGGCCTGTCCGTACTTACTGACGAGCGATTAAATGCCATCACCTTAATTGGCACTCCCCGCCAAGTGGAAATTGCTAGCTCATTTTTGACTCAGCTAGATTTACGCCGCCGCCAAGTTGCTGTGAATGTGAAGATTATTGACATCAACTTAGCAGGACAAAATAACTATAGTTCTAGCTTTTCCTTCGGAATTAATAACAATTTCTTCGTTAATGATGGTGGAAATGCCACCCTGAATTTTGGGGGTGTCAATCCACCTAATACGCTTACTACCCGCAGCTCTCTAACTGGTCGGCCGATAGTACCCAACCCAGTTACGGGCGATCCATTTTACGATCTTAACAGCGATCCCATTAACGTTCCGCTGACAGCTCCCGGCGGTGGTCTTTTTATCCAGCCGCGATCGCCAGTAACAACTGACCCCAACCGGGTAGGGGTTTCAGATTACACGCCCTTTGAAAGAACTCTAAATGGAACGAATGCTGGACAGTTAGATTCCCTTGGAGAGGCAACATTTAGCCTCTTTCCCTTATTCCAATATCCGACAAGATTTCTGTCTCAGTTGCAGGCGCAGATTCAGACCAACAATGCCAAGATTCTGACAGATCCCACGCTGATTGTTCAGGAAGGAGAGACTGCGGGTGTCAACTTAACTGAACAAGTAATTACCAACATCACAACGCAGACAACAGCGGGCACGGGCTTAACTCAGCAAACAGTGACAGCAGAGAAAGGCAATGCAGGTTTGACTCTTAATGTGGAGGTAACTCGCATTGATGACAATGGTTTTATTTCTATGCGAATCAACCCCACAGTCAGGGCGATCGCCAGAACTTCACCTCTGGGCAATAACCTGATTTCATTACTGCAAGAGCGCTCTTTGTCTTCGGGATTAATTCGCCTGCGCGACGGTCAGACGTTGATCGTGTCGGGGATAATTAATGATACAGAAAGAGTTACAGCTAGCAAAATCCCCATTTTGGGAGATTTACCGATAATTGGAGCACTTTTCAGAAGTACTAGCAAGAGTAACCAACGGGCGGAAGTGATTGTGTTGGTGACACCGCAGATCCTAGATGATAGCGATCGCTCTTCCTTTGGCTACCAGTACAACCCCAGTCCAGATGCACGCCAAATGCTCCAGCGAGGTGTGCCGATTCAGCAGAGATAAGATGATGGGGAGATGGGGAGCAGGGGAGCAGGGGGGCAGAGGAGCAGGGGGGCAGAGGAGCAGAGGGGAAATCTTTATCTTTCCTCTCCCCATCTCCCCATCTCCCCCATCCTCCCCATCTCCCCATCTCCCCTGCTCCCCATTTCCCCTCTCCCCATCCGTAAAAGCGATAAATTATATCTCGTAAGGGGGTTTTTGGTTCAAATTTTGTGTCTAAAACCTAATAAGTGTCGAAATCCATATAAATTAAAGGTTTCACCGATCCATATAGGCCGACAAGACTTTAGAATAATGCAGTGAAAATTAGATTCTGTCGGGGTTTCAGCCATCAGCAGTAAAAATTCCTTTTTTGACCCTCTGTCAAGGGAATCTGTGTCTGCTAGGAGTTGTGTGTCAGAGTTCTAGGTACTGAGAATAGGGAACGCCCCGAAATCCATACCTAGAACTGCAAACCCCAGTCCAACGTGCAGCTAAGAGCTGAATGCTGTTTAACGTAATTGTGCAAACCTTAAGGAGTATGCCAGATGAACAAAGGTGAATTGGTTGACGCAGTAGCAGAAAAGGCAAGTGTCACAAAGAAACAGGCTGATGCCGTGTTGAGTGCTGCCCTGGAATCCATCATGGAAGCTGTTTCCGATGGCGATAAAGTGACGCTGGTGGGTTTTGGCTCCTTTGAGTCGCGGGAACGCAAGGCTCGCGAGGGTCGGAATCCTAAGACAGGCGAGAAGATGGAAATCCCAGCAACTAAAGTTCCTGCTTTCTCAGCGGGCAAGTTGTTCAAAGATAGAGTCGCACCGCCTGCTGAGAAGTAGGAGCCGATAACTGCGGAACTGAGCTTTGACTCGACCTGTACACGGGGGAAATTTAACTTGGGCAGCAGCATTAGCTGGCTGCCCTCCTACTGCCATTCTGGATTTTTCCGCTAGTATCAGTCCTTTGGGGCCTCCTGAGTCGGCTAAGCGTGCGATTCAGTCGCACCTAAGCGACTTAGGAGTTTACCCAGACCCCGATTACTGCCAATTGAGGGAGGCTTTGAGCCAAATACATCACCTGAGCCCTGAGTGGATTCTGCCGGGGAATGGCGCGGCAGAATTATTAACTTGGGCGGCTTTGGAGTTGTCAAATTTGGCTCGAACTTATTTGGTTACTCCGGCTTTTGGTGATTACAGGCGGGCATTGAAAACTTTTGGCGCAACTGTGCTGGAATGCTCGATAGATTTGGGATTGGATGTTTTAGATTTGCGATCGCCAATTGAAGATCTCCAATCCCAAATCCCCAGTGCCAGTGGTTTGCTGCTGAATAATCCCCACAATCCTACGGGGTTGTTATTCACATTAGAGGCGATCGCGCCTTTTTTGGAGAAATTTGCTTTAGTCGTCGTAGATGAAGCTTTTATGGACTTTCTACCCCCTGCACAGCAGCAAAGTTTGGTTGGGTTGGTGGCAGAGTTTCCCAATTTAGTGATTTTGCGATCGCTGACTAAATTCTATTCGCTGCCGGGACTGCGGTTGGGTTATGCGATCGCGCACCCTGACCGCATTCGTCGCTGGCAACAGTGGCGCGACCCTTGGCCTGTCAATACGCTAGCGGCGGCCGCTGCTGCTGCTGTGGTGCAAGATAGCGCCTTCCAGGAGCAAACTTGGGACTGGCTAGCTTTAGTTCGGCCTCAGTTATTGGAGGGTTTAGCGAAGTTGCCAGGATTGCGCCCTTACAAAAGTGCAGCTAACTTTTTATTCGTGAACTCTGAGCATTCTGTGTCTTGGGTACAAAAAACTCTATTGGAACGTCACCGTATTCTAATCCGCGACTGTCTAAGTTTTGCCGAATTAGGCGATCGCTTTTTCCGAGTTGCCATCCGCACGGAAGCAGATAATAACCGCCTCTTAGCAGGACTAGCAGATGTTCTAAAATAAGGTAATTGTTAATTGGTAATGGCTAATCGCTAATCGCTAATCGCTAATCGCTAATGGCTAATCGCTAATTACCCATCTCCCCTGCCCCCCTGCTCCCTCGCTCCCTCTCTCTCTCCTTCCCTAGCCCCCAGTCCCTAGCCCCTAGTCCCTTCTTCATTTATGCTCGACTACGATGTGGTGATAATTGGCGGTACTGCTGCTGGACGATTTGCCGCACTCACTGCAACTCACCTCAAAGCTCGTGTCGCTTTGGTAGAATCTTCCAATAATGGGCAAGAGTTCTCGTTGTCGGCTAAACATTCTTCATTTGCGAGGTTAAGATACAGCGAAGCTTTGCTAGAAATGGGTCGCTTTGCCAAGCAAATACGTTTTTTACAGCATTTTACTACACCGATAGAGGATAACTCTGCTGCTGAAATAGCCCTGGAATTTGATATAGCAAAACTATGGATTTCTGGGGTGGTTTCTAACCTTGAGGAAATCAATTCTCCTGCTGCATTAGCAACTGCGGGTGTAGATATTATTGTTGGGAAAGGTGAGTTTGTTGTGAAGCCAGCTCTCGCCTTTGCTGTGAATGGTAGACTGTTAAAATCGCGATCTTTCCTCCTTGCTACTCCCTCTCAACCCGCAATTCCCGACATTGAAGGGCTGTTATCTACAGGATATTTCACGGCAGACAGTAGACAGTTAAGCGAATTAAAAAAGCTTCCAGATACTTTAGTTGTCATTGGTGGAGATCCCGCAGGTGTAGAACTGGCGCAAGCCTTTTCAAGGCTGGGAGTTCGGGTGACGATGGTGCTTAAAAGTTCTCACATTTTGGCTAAAGAAGATGCGGATGCTGCTCGTTTAGTTCAAGCTAGCATGGAAGCTGAAGGTGTTCGGATTCTAACTAAAACTGAGGTCACACAAGCCAGGATTATTGATGGTAAAAAATGGATTCAAGCAGGGAATGAGGCGATAGAAACTGATGAAATTTTGGTAGCTGCTGGTTGCAGGATGCCTAACTTAGAAACTTTAAATTTGTTAGCAGCGCGGGTCGATTTTAATGAGAAAGGATTGATTTTAAATAATAAACTGCAAACCACTAACCCTCAAATTTACGCTTGCACAGATGTTACTGGTGGTTATCAATTTGCTAATTTTGCCAATTATGAAGCTAAAATCGCTGTAAAAAATGCCTTGTTTTTACCAATTTTCAAGGTAGATTATCGCGGTATTCCTTGGGCTATTTTTTCCGATCCCCAATTGGCAAGAGTTGGTATGACGGAAGCACAAGCTAGAACTAGATATGGGGACGATATCATAGTTTGTCGCGAATATTTTAAGACAACCGATAAAGCTCAAATAGTGGGAGAAACGACGGGTTTTTGTAAGCTAATTGGTCGTCGTAATGGGGAGATTTTGGGAGCGAGCCTGGTTGGGCCGCAGGCTGCGGAGTTAATACACAGTCTCGCTTTAGCTATGCGTCAAGGGTTGAAAGTGAGTGCGATCGCGGAACTTCCCCACATCTGGCCGACGTTATCCGAAATTAATGGTAAAACTGCCGCTGCTTGGCAATTACAAAGCTTCCGCAGTCGGTCTTTTTTACCTAATTTATTAGAAAATTTGTTTCACTGGCGGCGATATTGGAATTGGTAATTGTTAATTAATAATTGGCAATTGTAATTAACACCAAGTAGAAGAAATTATTGGTATTTTATTAGTTAAGATTATTAGGATATTTAAATCGGTAATAGGGATAATATCATGTCCGGCAAATTACTTACGATCTGTCATTGTTCGCTGTGCTCCGCAATCGCAGAGACTAGGCG
>NZ_JAQMUA010000068.1:0-14005 GCF_028330895.1 Kamptonema animale CS-326
CTTGAATCCTTCTCGATCATAACAAGTAAAAACACTTACATTCGGTAAATTTAATAAAATATCTAAGTGAAGATCCATTGCTCGCAACCTAGTAAAATGTAGTATCTGATACATTTTACCACAGGATGCCGAAAGAGCCGAGCGCGTAGAGGAATGGCACTGGGTTCTGGTAATTGTACTTCTGAAAGTTCGGGATGTGGGGGGTGTAAATTGGGTAATTGAGCGTCTGCGGGGATGTCGTAGTGGCGGGTATATTGGACAGCGGCTTTGACAAAACCGAGGCGTTCTAAGAGGGTATGAATGCCTGTTTGTTCGGCTGAAACTAGGACATCAATATCTGTAACTTTTAAGGTTTCTGCGTGTTCAATTCCGGCTTCAATTAGTTGTTTGATATTTTGCGGTTGTCGGTGATTTGGTTGCACGTAAAGTCCGAGGACTGAACCGACGCGACGGGGTATAAAAGGGTTGTTTTGATCTTGTTCTTGTCGCAGGTATTCGGGTAAGTTTGGGGGTGGTGCTTCGTCGTAGGTGTATGCGAAGAAAATGCCGACTATAGTTTTAGTTTCGGTGCTGTTGGGGTCGATGTATTCTAGCACTAAGCAGAAAGAGTTAGGTTTGTCCAACTGATAGGCTACGTATTCTTCAAAGTCATAATTTGGTTTGATGGTCATCGAGGGGTCAGCGGATTCTCTTTCTTCAGCGAAGGCTGCCATTAGGGGGGCGATCGCTTTTGCGTCTTCTAGGGTAGCTTGGCGGTGGTTGTATGGCTTGGTTGTGAGGATTTGTGCGGTGTTCATTTCGGTTATTCCTTGATTGATTGTGGGAATTAGGTGGTTCTATTGATGTATTGGTAAAATCTCTGGGATTTTTATGCAGATTTAATAAAACTTTATATTTTACCTGCATTGTGGCTGGAGGATTTTGTGAGAGCAACTTTCTCACCAAGCATAATACATGAGCTGGGAGGGGGCGATCGGTTGTTCTTTTTGGCGGACAATAGCCAATATGCGATCGTCATAAGACAAGACTCCTTTTTTGAGATTAAATAGAGCGCGATCGCGTGGGATAAAGAAACCGGGTTTCTTAACAAATATTTCGGTGGGGATGCAAAAGTTGTTGTAGAAACCCGGTTTCTGGGAAAGGCGATCGCTTCTGGGATAGGTAAGGCCGCTTCAGTGCTTTGCCCCCACGAGTGGAGAATTTGAGATAAGGGGCGATCGCCTATTAGTTGGTAGGGGCAATCCAGGAGCGTAGGCGTTTCGCCTGGGGGCTTGGCATCGCCCTTATTTTCGATCGAACTACTTTTGAATCGACTGATTGATGCCATCCCACAAACAATGGCGTGATTTCAGAGCATTATTAGCAGCATTTAGAGCTTGCATCCATTTTAGAGAGTCATTGCCACAAATATTTCTCAATAGTTTTTGCCCCATTGGTGCGTGTTGCTCTTCATCAATATGGGTATGTCTTTCCAGGTAAAAACGAAAGGAATTGCAGGGAATACCTTGAGAATCTTCTAGTTTGGTAAGGATTTGTTTAAACATCTTGGGAATCACATCCTCTCTACCTAATAGAAAAACCGCCGCAACCTCGTGAGTCAATCCGCTTGCTGCTTTCAAAGTGGTTAATACAAAACTTTTAGTAGATTCGGGAATCGGCAGATTGGCCAGAGCTTCGTTAGCAGGAAAACCTTGTTGAATCGCAGCAATAAAACTCCGAATTGGTTCGCTATCTGCACCAACCTCTTCCATCGCAGCTAGGTAGAGATGGAAGTGACTTGTATAATAACCAGGAGCAATTTCATCTGTTTCTTCTACCAAAACTATTTCATTAACTAATCGCGCTGAATGGATATCTATTGGAGGAACCCAAGGTAATTCGATACAAGTTAATCGACGTTGCAGCGTTTTGAGAAGTGTCATAAAATCCCAGACAGCAAAAACATGAGATTTCATAAAGAATTGCAGAGATTTCAAGTCATGGACTTGCTGATAAATTGAGTGAGTGAGCAGTGCATTGCGGGGAGTGGAGGTTTGTTCTAATAACTGAATGTATGGATCTAATGTTTCTGAAAGCTGATGGTAATTCACAAATATTACTCCAGAGTATTGTTGGCAATTTTTTAGGATTACACCCCAATTTTTAATAAGCGATCGTTTATTACTTGGTAGGGAAATACTGGAACGTAGGCGGCAACGCCCGATCCGCTTGGCATCGCCCCGATACCTGTTGATTGGGTTCATGCGATCGCTCTCCGGGTAGGTTGGAGAAAGAGAGGGGCGTGAGGGGGCGATCGCTTGGGAAAAGGTAAAGGCGATCGCACTTCTGAGAAGTTTTACAAAGAGTTTGAAGTGGCGATCGCACATCTTTTGCAAAGCTGCGATCGCACTTTAATCTGAACTTGGGTAATTGGCAAATAAATCATCGGCTTATACCTCTTTTATGGGTGATAAGTTGAAGGAATTAGGATGCAAAGGTTTCTGTTTGTTGAATTTCTTGGTAAGCGCGATCGCGTAGGGTGTCGGAGGCGGATCGCGACTCACTGGTAAAAGGGAGTGGGAGTTTTTGATTTGTTGCAGGATGTTTTGAGAAGACATAATTACCTCTGAGTTTTTGATGAGATTTTCGGGGTGGTGTGAGTGCGATCACTCTTTGGGTAGGTTGGAAAAATAGATGGGTTTGTGAGGAGCGCTCGCTCGTCAAACACAAGTTAAATATGCCTACCTCTTGCTTACCTGTTCAGATGGAGGAATTACATGAAGTAAATCTTTGACTAGATTGATAGGAACTTCTCTAATTCCATCAGAGGAGTGATTAGCAGCCATTGGGATTGGTTTACCATTCTTCAAGATGGTATTGCCCTGTTTATCTACCTTGTATCCAACAAACAAAGCAACATGATCGGCTCTTGGATCTTTATTTTCCTGAAATGAAATTACATCTCCAGGTTGGAGTTTTGAGAAATCATTGACTTTGACAGCTAGGTGTTTATCTTGAAGATAAGTAACAAACCTGTCTGCAACTCTATACTCAGGAGGAAGTGTAGCATCCCAGTGAAATCCTGGTATTATTGTTATATCAACTCCTCCAGGGCTAGGGAATGGATCTGGTTGCCATTTCTCAGGCAATACTCCTCCTGCTATCAAACATTGAGCAACATAGTTTGTACAGTCCGCCCCAACAGAGATAGTTTTTCCAAGTATTTGAATATCTCGTCCTAGAATGGGATATGTCTCATTGCGAGTATTGAGATACAACTTGGCGTAGTCAAGAGCTAGTTCTCGATCATATATCCCTGGCTTTGGATCTCTTAAGTTAGAGTATTCTTTCGACAACCATAGAGTCTGTGGTATTGAGTACGAGTGACGGTATTTAAGTTATGAGTGTCAGACTGTTGTAGGTTTTGCAAATACTGTTGTCGCCAATCAGCTTTAGCAATAACAGCATCAATCTGTTCCCAAGTTTCCCACTTAACACCATCAACAGATTGGCGCACATAAATCTGGTTATCAAAGCCTCGATAAGACTGAATGAATTTGCCATCAACTACATCTTGAACGATATCGCTTATGGTAGAACCAAGAGACTCCCAATTCTGCCACTGCGTACCATTAACAGCAGTACGAGAGTAGATTTTATTATCGGAATTGCGAACGGTAAATACTAAGTTTTTCCCGACAACATCCATTGAGTAGTCAGTTGTCATCGCACCACCAATAGGGAACCAGCTTCCCCAATTCACTCCATCGGTGCTAGAGCGTCCCCAAATTTGATTGTCTGTACCGCGTATTGATTGGAACAGTTTATTATCAACAACTGCCGTCTTGATGCTATCGAAATTAGTGCCGCCACCTGTATGTAACCACTGTGTCCAAGTTTTGCCACCATCGGTGGAGTTACGAACATAAATCAGGTTATCTTGACCTCGACGGGATTCTACTAATTTGTCGCCAAAATTAATCTGATTGATGGGCGTATCGTCATAATTAGTTGCATCTTCCCATTCTTGACGCACTTCGGCAGCTTTCGCTTCACTAGCTGCTTGTTTTGCTGCTAAATCATTGAATTTTGCTAATAATTCTTGGACTTTTTCGCCATAAGTAGCTAAAGCTGGATTGCCATTAGCTCGATCGATTAAAGATTCTGCAATTGGTAAGACTTCCTGAGTGGCAAATGCGATCGCGTCTGGCTGTTTTTTGTCAAATTTCTCTTTAGCTGCTTGCAGTTTTTGAGCTAAGTTAGTAAATTCGGCAAGTTGTTGCGACTCAGCACCATATCGAATCGCAATAGGAGCAATTTCTTCCCACAATTTCGCATCTTGCTCAATCCGCAGCTTAATTTTATCAATTGCATCCTCAGTAGAAGTAAAAGCAGTATCCAATTCATCAGCGCGATTTTCCACCACACCCAGAGTCGTAATCCCATTTTCCAAATCAGTGTGAATGCGATTATAATTCCCATCCTGTTCTGCCAAATTATCATTAATATAGGCAATCAATTCATCAACCGAATTCGACAACTCCTGTTGCTGTGTAACCAGTTCCTTTGTCTGCTGATTCCCTGCTAAAAACTGCTCCGTCCAATTCGTTACACCCAGACGCAAATCTTGATTAATTTGGTCTGCCAATAATATATGATCTAAAACTGTCCCAGATTTAATGGCCGCATCAGCCGCATTTTCAGAGTTCAATTGAGACTGCAAAGATTCCAATCGTCCATCATTACTCTCAAGCTTTTGGCGAATTTCTAACTCTTGCTTTTGACGCAAAGGTGTCAATGCTTCTGTTGCCTGTTTCAACAAGTCTTCTAACTCATTAGCATTACTCTGATTTGATGCTTTCAAATCTTCCAAATTGCCTAATTGTGTCTTAGCTTGATTAATCAGATTTGTCAGAGCTTGCTGGCTAACATCATCTTGAGTATTAGCTAATTCTTGCTCCCAATTAGCAATCTGTTGATTTTGATCATCAATTTGATTTCCTAAGTCCTCACCCACATTGTTTAATTGTTCTAAATGGGTATTGACTTGTGGCTCTACTTGTGTAGCAAAGAAATCAACATCGGATTCAGAAGCCAACATACCAAAGCCAATCAATTGACGCAAAGCAGTCGAATGTAATTCCGTTGTTTGCGATAGTTGAGACGCTAAATTTTGCGTGGTAGTCGTTGCGCTTTGGATAATTTGCGTCTGTTTATTTTCTTGAACTTGTAGCAGTTCTAATCCTTTAGTAACAGTGTTAATTTCTCCTTGAATTGTGGTGATTTTTGACTCTATTTGAGGAATGCTTTGTCCCAAACCAGCTAACTCCGATCGCTTCTGAGCGATATCAGTTTCTTGTTGAGATATCTTTTGATTAAGTTCGTTAATTTTTGTCAGCGTTTCTTCTCGTTGTTGCCATCCACGATTACGCAAATCTGCGACAAACGAAGCTTGCTGCAAATTAGCACGATAGGCATCAGCTTGAGCAGCATTATAAATGTAGGAACCGCCATTCCATTGCCATATCTGTTGGCGATGTGCCTCAGACAAATTCAAATAATACCGCTCCAATTCTACAAAAGAATTCTCATGGTCAATTAAGCTTTGTAGCAGTAAAGTTTGATTCCCTAGTTGCAGTTTTGTAAATTCCAGAGATTTTTGGGTATCGGTAATCGTTTCTTGGAGAGATTTTACCTGCTCTAAAGTTGCCTGAGAATCCTTTAATTGTTGTTGTAAAAATGCTAGGCGATCGCGGTCTGGTTGTCCAGCTTTACGAATATCTAACAAAGTTTGAGTTGCTATCGCTAGTGCCTGATTCGTTTCTTGCCAAGACTGCCAATTTTGCTGATATTTTTCCTCTAAAACTCCCGCTTTGTTGAGCAAATCTAAGCGACTTTGCAGGCGATTTACTTCGGCTTCTATTTGCTCAAAGTATTGATCGGTAAGTTCAATTTCCCGATATTTTTCAATCAGCTTTTGTTCGAGATCGGATTTTTGTTGATTCAATTGTGCCAGTTGTGTAATTAAATCCTCTAGCTGCTGTTGTTGATTACCGAGTTGAATATTTAAACCGTTTAATTGGTTCTGAGTTTGGTTGATTTGAGATTGCAGATTGTTAACTTGCTGAGTAATTTCTTGTAGTTTTTGTTGCTGTTGTTGGAGTTGAGATTGCTGGTTAGCAAGTTGAGAATTTAATACGTTTTGTTCCTGAGTTAAAGATTGTTGCTGTTGTTGTAAAGTAGCAATTTGTTGCTGATTTGCAACAATTTGAGGCTGTAAAGTAGCAGTCACTTGTACTGCATTAACTTGTGCTGTATCTCGCTGTTGTGCGTAGGAATTAGCAGCCGCTTGGTAATTATTTCGATAGATTGCAGCTTGTGGATTAGGAAGACGACCCTCACGCCACCCCCAAGTTACATAATGTTGCCAACCACTTTGAAGCCATCTCATCGAGACATGATATGCTACATCAGGATTATATGCTAGATAAGCAGCTTCATTAAATACACCAATCTGACTATTCCAGTAATTAGCTGCATTTTGATTAGCTTGCCGTTGCTGTTCCAATGAATTAACAACAGCATTCGCTTGGTTAATTTGATTCTGATAACCTTGCGCTACAGACTGCTGTTGCTGAATCTCAGAATTATTAGCAACAATTTGATTTTGAAGATTACTAATCTCAGATTGAGTAGCAGTAATTACCTCCTCTTGTTGCTTGATTTCTGCCGAATTTTGCGCTAAAGAATCTTGGGTTTGTGTTAGCTGATTTTCCAGGTTATTTAAAGTGCCTTGAGTTTGCGCGATCGCACTTTCCGTCCCCGCAATCTGTTGCTCTTTCGCTGCAATTTCTCCCTCTTTCCCAGGAATGAGATTATCTTGCAAATTAGCTTTCTGTAAACCCAACTCCCGATATTCCCGATTCAGCTTATCCAACTCTTCCTGAGTGTGGGTGTCTTCAGCTTTAGCACTAGCAAGACGTTGAGGCAAATTATCAAAACCTTCTAAGAAATTCTCCCCACTTCCCTCCATTAATTTCAGCTTTTCAATCTTAGCTGTAGGATTAATAGAAGCTGATGCAGTTTCCAATTCCTTAATCAGACCAGAAATTGCTAATCTTTCAGGAGAATCCGCGATCGCAAGTGCCAACTGATCATGCTGTAACTTCGCCCAATCTAACTCCTGATTAATCTTCGCCAAATGGTCATTCCAATAATTAAGTTGTTGACCCAAACTATCACTAGGTGTTTGCAGCATTAAATTAGCTAGTTGCTGCATTACTGACTGGACATTTAGCTTTTCTGTTTCTAATTGTTCCACAGTTTTTTGAACCGCCGTCAACCGTTCTCGATATGGCAACAAGAAACCAGCCGTTTCCAAGAAATTCTGTAAATCCTTCTGTGCCTCAGCGCGTTTTGTTTGAATTGCTTCTACTTCTGTCTGCGTTGCCTTCAAGCGATTTTCTGTTAAATCAGTCGCCTGTTGTTGCGTGGGAATCTTCTGATTTTCCAGCTTTTGTAACTGTTCTTCAGCTTGCAAAATTTGTAGATTCAGCGTTTCTAACTTTTGCTGTTGTACAGGTGTATGTAACGCGAGTAAATCTTTCTCCGCTTGCAAACGCAATTCATCAGCAGTAATTTCATACTTAATTCCCTGTTGCAAAACAGGCCAATCTTGCACTCTTTCTGAAAGTTTACGTACCTGTTCTTGCAGCGCAGTGACTTGTTGCTGAGATTGAGAAGCTAACTGTTGATAAACATCCCGTTCCTGTGCCGCTTGATTTGCTAATTGTTGCGCTTGATCGCGGGGAGCAATATATTCAGGATAATGCACCCATCCATACACAGGTTCCGTGTTGTTTCCAGAGCGTCCTGTGCGTCGAGTTCCTACCTGTTGCCAACGGTTAATTTGACTATTATTCCAATCAGCGCTGCTTTGATTTTGTACCCGTCGCGCCTCGGCTAAACTTGCCAATTTTTGATAATTGTTAGCAACATTTTCCTGCTCAGATAACTGTTGTTTCAGCAGTTCCAAAACGGTATTCGCATCATTAGTATTGCCATTTACGAAATTCAGATTTTGTTGGTCATTGAGGAATTGTGCATATTGAGTTAAAGCAGCATTTTGTTGCTCTGCTTGTTCAGCTAACTGTTGAAAAGCTTGGACATTTTGACGAGAAATTTCCCCTTGTAATTGCAATTGAGTTTTCTGTTTTAATAAATTAGGATCGCTCCCCCATCCCCAAACTTGATTTGTCCTCCCGCAAGGACCACTTGTAGATCCTATGACTTGCCAACGAGGAGTAGAAACAATACTATTAGCAGCATTATTGTAACGTATTACTTCTGCGTTTTGAACATTTGCCTGTTCGCGGAAATTAGAGGCAGATTGTTGTTCATTATTGGCAGCATTTTGCCAAGGTTGAGGATTAATTTGTAAATTATCATCAACATCAGCAAAGGGATTAGTTAATTTAGCTTGTGCCTTCGCTAAATCAGATTCTGCTACTCCAATTTGCTTTTGAATATCAGCCAACATTTGTTGAGTTTCTGTCTCCAAGGCTGATTTTTGTTGCCCCAAAGCTGCTAATTGCTCTTGTAATTCTTTCTGCTGTTGTAACAGAGTTTGCAATCGCGCTTTTTCAATTTGATAATGTTGGGTTGCTAAGGCTAGAGCTTCTGCCCATTGTTGCGCTTGCGCCGTAGTAATTCCCGCGTCCGTACTAACTTGTTGATATTCGTCTAAAGCAGCAGCAATTTTCTGTTTTACTTCTGCATATAAATCGGCTAAAGTGAAAGCTGGATTGCCCAAATCAGCTAAAATTTGCCACTGTTCAAATAAACTTTCTTGAGTCTTTTGGAGCAGCGCGATCGCTTCTTCTGTGTTATCTCCAGCGGCTCTAGCAAGGGCTTGAGCACGCCCTTCCCCACTAAAAGCAGACGGAGTAAAATCAATAGATTTAACTTCTAATAAATCCGGCTCAATTAACTGCGCCCTGCCAATCGCCTCCTTAAGATTAATCAACCCAAAACCCGTTGTTTCATCCCATCCCGGTGCATTCAAATCCGCCGCACTATCTATTAATAATTGCTTAACTTGTTGGAAACTTAAATCTGGATTTGCTGCCCAAACTAATGATGCTGCGGCGCTGACATAAGCGGTGGCTCTGGAAGTACCAACAAAGGCATGAGCGTCATCTTGCCAACTGCCTCCAGGAGCCATCAAAGTTAACCCTTTCCCATAAGCCGAATAATCGGTTTTTGACTCAAATTGATTCACCGCACCGACGGTAATAATATTGTCAAATTTCTGACTAGCTGTACCTAATGCCGACATGACACCGCCAGTATTTCCAGATGCTACCATCAGCAATACATTATTCTCCCGCGCATAGTGAATGGCTTGCTGTTCTACGGAAGTTAATTCATAGCGGGTGGTGATGCCAATATCATCTGATTGAGATAGGTCAAAACTGAGGTTAACAATGGCGTGTTTTTCCCCAGCCAGCTTAACTCGATCGACAAATTTTACCAGTTGTTCTGCCCAATTTCCTCCAATGACATTAAATTGGTCATAGTTCGCCAATGGGTTAACCGAAGCAAAGGCATTGGTGACTTTCTCGATGTGATTTCCTTCGCTGAAATCAATAAATCCTACTTTGGGTTGTTTGGCATTTTCTGGCAGTAGATAAACCGCTCGATCTGCATTCAGCAGGAAGCTATCTAATAGAGTCGAGTCAGGATTGCTTAAGGCTTCTCCTAATGGGACATTTAAGCCAAATTCTGCCGCTAGTTCTGGGCTTTGTAAAAGTTGCTGAATGGTGCCAACTTTATTACTGTCTAAGCCAAAGTTTTTGAGGGTTTCTGGATTCGCTAAAAGTTGAATCAGTTGGGGATTTTTTTCTAAGGTTCCGGTGAGAATATTCAAGGCAGTTGCGCTTTCCTCACTACTTAAAGCCGCGATTAATCCCTCTGGGTTGTTGGCGATCGCACTGGTTAAATCAGTCAGCGCATTATTGAGTGCTGCAACTGATGATTGTTCCAAGTAATAATTAGTCACAGAAAACTTGGTATCTACTGACTTACCCGTAGCATCAATTGCCCGAATTATAACGTCTTTCACCCCAGATTGAGCCAACCCGGTAAGCTGTAATTGTCCTCCGGTTAATTTCAGGTTAACAGAATCACTGGAACCGCCAATAATTTCATAAGTTAAGCTATTACCAGCAAAAATTTGGTCTAAATCAATATTAGTTGAAGGTTGCCCAGGAGTGAGGGTAACATCGGCCAAGGGTTGCACAGTAATTGGTGCTGTTACTGATGATATCGGCTGCGCTTCTGTGGCTTTTGCCAGCCAAACTGCTGCCTCGGTGTTCGCTATCCCCGCACCTGTCAAATTATCCCAATTTGGCTGACCCAAATCGGTGGCAGTGCGCTTGACAATATCAATAACTTGTGTGTAATTAAGCTGGGGATTTACTGCCCAAACTTGGGCAATTGTATCGGTGACTTTGGCTGAAGCAACTGTGGTACTCGATGAGTTGTCATTGCTGACTTCCGCTACAATATCTAAACTGCTACCGCTGCCAGAATTTGGTGATACGGCGAATCCTTTTGAGATAGCAACTGAGTCATTAACTCGTTCTGCTGCCCCTACGGTAATGATATTATTAAATTCTTTTGATGCTTCAGCCAGGGGAGAAATTTTCCCCGGTGTGTCGCCAACTGGTACGATTACTAAGACCTTATTTTCTAGTGCGTATAATAAGGCGGCTTTTTCTTCAATCGTTAGTGAAGTTATCCCGGTATCATTGCCGCTATTCTGAGTTTTTGTTAAGTCAATATTCAGGTTGACTACACCATTTTGCTGCCCGGATTTGACGGCAGTATTGACAAATTCAACTAAGGCTGATGCCCAGTTTTGGGGCTGGTTATCGCTGGGGGCGATCGCGCCAATTAAAGGCTGAGTTCCCTGATTGGATTCCGGTGCTAATATTTCCAGTTTGGGAATCGATGGAACGGGAATTGTGGGGATTATTTCCCCGGTAAAAATATCAATTGGATTGCTGAGTGTTGCCGGAACTACTGGGGAAAATGGCTGATTATTTGCCAGGGATTTTTCCGCTAATTCCAAGAGTTTCTGGGGAATTTCTTGTCCCAGAGATCGCATAATATCGAAGGATTCAATCAGTTGCTTGGCATCGGCGATAGATAATAATTGATCCGGGGGAATTTCCGGCGAAACCGTCTCAGTTTTTTCTGAGGGTATGGAGTCGGTATTATTGCTATCTGATAAGGGCGATCGTGGGGGGATTGCCCCTACAATTTCTTCGTTATTGCTATTGGGTTCTCCAATATTTTCTGGATTCCCAGACTCAGGATCGACTGGATCGGATGTCTCTAAAAAATCGGGATTAACATAAGTTTTAGCATAAGCAATTAAAGCTTTGCCTAAATCAGCGCCGCGCCAATCTTTTTCGGGAGCCACAACCTCATCCATCAGCGCCGCTTTTCCAATAGCGCCGCGCACCTGAAAAATCAAGTCATTATAATCGCGGTCAGTCCACTCATCAGCACGCATATCTTCCATAACGAAGGTATTTCCTTCACCAGTAACATCGGCAATTTGACCGACATGAAAAGCTTCGTTAGGATTGGCCGTAGTCATAGAAAATAAAGGGCGTGTGCTACCACTTACCATCGGATTTTCTGCTACTTCCTCTACCCTATTATTGGGTATTAACATGATGCCAAAGCTGCTCCCTGGACGCAGCTTAAAAGACTTCACTGCTTTGTATTCGCCGCTATTATAGTGTGTTTCCCCCAGTACACCGATAAAGCGAGCACCTTCAGCTAGATCGTCAATTGCAATGTAACCTAACTCGGAATTACTAGCAGCACGAATGGCTGATTCTTTGATAAACTCTGGAGAACCTGGTTGGTATTTTTCCATCCCTTCCAGGCTAAAAATTGCCAATTGACCCTGATACCAGCCACCGTCATAAAGAAAGTCGATGCCGACTTCTCCACTCGCTCCAACGGTGAAAACTCCCGATTTAAAAGCTTCTACTTCTTCTGGTTTAACAGGTGCAATACTTGGCGCGATCCCATCTTCCCTGTCATCTTTTATACTAGAATCGCTGCTAGTTAAATTTTCCCACTCTGGCTGTTTCTTAGCTATATCTTCTGAGCTTTCTTTAGACTCCACTTGAGCTGTGATATCGGCTGTATTTTTTGCATCACTTACCTGATTAGATGATGTAACTAACGGTTCTTTCGTCTCAGCTAGTTCATCTCCCGTTGAATTAGGGATAGAGATCAGATCTGTTGTAGTATTTTCGCTTGGCTTGGTAGTTAAGCTAGGAGTTTCTTCAAATGCGATCGCAGTTGAAGAACTATTTTCAATTGGCTTATTTTTTGTTTCAATTTTTGTCAAATTTAAAGGAGTAGTAAGTGGCTTTTTTGCACTTTCCTCACTGATATCGCTCGTGGTTGTAGGTAAAATTTGGTCTTTTGGTAATAAATTTTCAGCAAGAGTAGAACTTACATCTAACTCCAGTAATTTATCCGTTAGTGATTCCGCGATTGCTTCTTCTACACCGAGTAAGTTCTCTTCTTTTGTAGTCAAAAGCTCTGTTACAGATGGCTTGTGATTCGTCTCAGAGAGAATTTGCTGTTCCTCAGTATAACTTTTATTCTCTAATCTTTCAGTGAAGTTAACAGCCACAACTTCATCTGGTTGAAGGGTTGGTTTTATCTCCTCTTCTACTGAAGAATTTGCGGGTATTGATGCCTCTGTTTTAACTTTTTCATTCTTCTCATCTGCTGCTACTGTATTCGGAGTAATTGCCGCTTTTGTCTCGGATGACTCCACTTTGTCTTCTAATAGCACAGGAGAATTTGTTTCCTCTACCTGCGATTTTTCAAGGTTCTCAGCTAGCGATAACTCACCACCAAATTTTTGATTTTCCTCGATTTTTATTGGCATTAATTCAGCGCTATTTGGTAAGGTATCTTCTGGAGATAGCTTAACAGAAGAATCACTACCAGCCGTTTCAATTATGGATGCCTCTGTTTGAACTTTTTCATTCTTCTCATCTGCTACTGTATTTGGAGTAATTGCCGCTTTTGTCTCGGATAACTCCACTTTCTCTTCTAGTATAACAAGAGAATTTGCTTCCTCTACCTGGGATTTTTGCAGGTTAGCTGCCGACGATACCTCACCCTCAAATTTTTGATTTTCCTCAATTTTTATTGGCTTTAATTCAGCGCTATTCAGTAACGTATTTTCTGGAGATAGCTTAACAGAAGAATCACTGCCAGCCGTTCCAATTAATGTATCTCCCGGTTCTCCCCCAAGAAGACCTTGAAGCTCACTATTCTCTACCTTACCGATTAGTAAATCGTCATCAGTTATCCTATCAATGCTGGTAATTTTCTCTGTTGCACTAAGGGAACTGCTGTAACTTTTGGATAGTTGAGAATCGGGTTCTATGGCAAGTAAATCGGCGGAATTTTCAGGTTTATCTAACTCTTGATTTTGGTCAATAGTGAGAACTTCACTGACAGACGGAAGTGGAATATTGTTGACTAAACCTAAAACGTTTTCCGTGAGTTTGGGGTCACTAGAAATAATGCCAGAAGGCAAGTTACTACTCTGAGAATCAAGTAAAGAGATTGTCTGTTGATTGTATATATCTGGCATTTTTTTATCCTCCCTAAGAGTCATTAAGGCAAAAAAAAGTAATATTGTCCTATCAGAGAGGCATCTATGCTCCCCGGTTCTTGTATTCAATTGAGTTCAGATGTGCCTCTAGTTATATATCTAGTTTTTATTTCTGTTTTTATGCAATTTGCAAAAACTTTTTTTCACAGGACTTACACACTTGACGGGGTGACAACCCCGTCAACTCCCCCACCAGTAGCGGATTTACCCAACCTGAGCTAAAAAAAGATGGGGTCGAAATTGTTAAGTGGCCCCATCTGTTAATTATGTTTCCTCAATTTTACCAGAACCATCTAGAAA
>NZ_JAQMUA010000069.1:0-4366 GCF_028330895.1 Kamptonema animale CS-326
GTAATTGGTATGGAATTTTGTCAAGACATTGTTAATGAATTAATGAGAATCAGGCGTAATAAATTACCATTTTTTCAGAGGGGTATGAGGGCTATGTCCTTTATTCTATCTATGTTCTGACGGGGTTGTCACCCCGTGAAATCGCTCTGACTAGAAAAAATTAATCATTCAACGGAATCACCTCTTTAATTTCAAGCAAAAACAACGAGAGTGGTAGGAATTGAACCCACAACATCCACGTCCGAAGCGTGGCGCTCTATCCGTTGAGCTACACTCCCCTAAATTGGTAGTCCCGGCAGGGATTGAACCCGCGACATCCTCTTTGTAAGAGAGGCGCTCTCCCAACTGAGCTACAGGACTATCAAAGCGAGTGACGGGATTTGAACCCATGCGCTGAGTGTGGCGCACTCAGATGCTAGCCGCTACATCACACCCGCAATTTTTCAGAGCGGACAACGGGATTTGAACCCGTATCGCGAGTTTGGAAGACTCAGATGCTACCATTGCACCATATCCGCCAGATTAAATTCCAAATTCTTTGGCAGTTTCGAGATAGGTTTGATATATCTGTTCGCCAAAGCAAACAAATATTACCTCCTCTATAACATTCTGTTCCTGAATAAACTTTAGGGTTGATTGAATAGCAATCCGACAAGCTTGTTCCACAGGATAGCCATAGATGCCACAACTAATAGCAGGAAAAGCAATTGTTTTCACCTTGTGATCTTTAGCTAAATTCAGACTAGAAAAGTAGCATGAAGCCAATAATTCTGCTTCCCCTCGCTTTCCCCAGTACCAAATAGGGCCGACTGTATGAATGACATACTTTGCTGGAAGCTTGTAACCCTTCGTAATTTTTGCCTCTCCTGTTGGACAGCCACCCAATTTTTTACATTCCTCAAGCAGTTCTCGTCCTGCGGCACGATGGATTGCACCATCAACACCGCCACCGCCTAATAAAGATTCATTAGCTGCATTGACAATAGCCTCAACTTCGAGCTTTGTAATATCAGCTTGGACGATGGAAATTTGAGTTTTCATGGCACTTATTTTAATGAAATCATGTGGTTTTTCCTCCTTTAAAATAGCACAAGCAGATGGCGAGATTTGAACTCGCATGAAAGCTTTACAAGAGCCTCATGTTGCCAGTTACATCACACCTGCATCAAGTACCCCTGACTGGATTTGAACCAGTAACCTCCTCGTTCTAAGCGAGGAACCTCTTCCAATTGGGCTACAAGGGCAAAATTTATTTAGCTAATTTTCCTTACTATCTGTGACGATTGACTTTGACTCGTTTGCTAGGGGTTTGCTTCCTTACCCAAGCTAAAAACTTTTGCATTTGTGGCTCATTTTTTAGCATTTCTAGGGTATTGAGTTCTTCGGCTAGGCGTTTATTGTCAAATAGAGCATGAATCTGTTTATGGCAAGCAGAACAGATGTTAGCTATTGGGCCTGAGCCTAAGTTTTTTCGTTTAATGTATTGTTGTGGAATTAAGTGATGAATTGTTAAATGCTTCATCTCTCTTTCGCACAATTCACAGGTTAAGGCTGGTTGCTCAAAAGTGCTGAAATTCTCGTCTGTGCTTTTTAGGCGATTCCCTACGGGATAACTCCGCTTCATGTAGTTTTTTCTTAAACACTATAAGTAAGTTCCTCCTAATTTTACTAAAAATTTCATGCTCCCGACAGGATTTGAACCTGTAAAAAACTAGGTTCTCTCCCTAGTGCGTCTGCCGTTCCGCCACGAGAGCAAACAGTGAAAATTGGCTGAATGCCAACTACCCCTGACAGGACTCGAACCTGCAAAACACTCGTTCTAAGCGAGCGATGTTTTCCAATTACATCACAGAGGTAAAGTCGGGATGGTTGGATTTGAACCAACGACTCCTTGGCCCCAAACCAAGGCTTCTGGCCGCTGAATTACATCCCGTTCATGCTCCCGGTGAGAGTCGAACTCACAATCAAAATAGAACAGATTTTAAGTCTGCCGCGTCTGCCAATTCCGCCACAGGAGCAAGTAGAATTTACTGGAAAATTTACTACTCCTGATGAGATTTGAACTCACACAACACAAGGTTTGAGCTTGCGGCCTCTTCCAGTTGGGCTACAGGAGTTTAATTAATCTGCTTTGCTAATAGCAGAACTGGGAAGGTAGGGTTTGAACCTACATTTGTCCGCTTTCAAAGAGCGGTGCCATACCGATTAGGCGACTTCCCAATAATTGACTGCCGGAGTAGGCTTTGAACCTACATAAATTCCTGTTTCAGAGACAGGCGACTTTACCGATTTGTCTACCCGGCAATTCAAAAAAAAGGCTGTCCTGGTAGGGATTGAACCTACGACATTTCGCTTAACAAGCGATCGCTACTACCACTGAGCTACAGGACAATGCCAGCCCCCCAGGTCGGTTTCGATCCGACGGCCTCTTGTTCTTCAAACAAGCGCTACTACCAACTGAGCTACTGGGGGAAAAGCGGAGAGAACAGGATTTGAACCTGCGTCGGAATTACCCGATTCTGTTTAGCAAACAGATGCCATCAGCCTCTCGGCCACCTCTCCTTTTGGACGCGGGAGAAGGAATCGAACCTTCCTAATACAGGCGTATGAAACCTGTGAGTAACCACTACTCTATCCCGCTATGGGTCAGGCTGGAATTGAACCAGCAAGCGTATTAAACCACTGTTTTACAGACAGCTTCCTACACCTATAGGAGGGCTGACCCAAAATAAAAATTTCAGATATAAATTAAATAGAAAGTTGGTGGGTTGTCGAGGAATTGAACCTCGATCCATCCGCTTAAAAGGCGGCTGCAAAAACCATTCTGCCAACAACCCACAAGGAAGTGCTGACGGGAGTTGAACCCGCAATTACCTGATCGAAAGTCAGGTGGCTTAACCATTTGCCTACAGCACCATAATTGGCGAAGGGATTGAGATTTAAACTCAAAATGCCAGTTTTGGAGACTGGAGTGTTGCCAGTTACACTATCCCTACTTTTGGTCGCAGCGATCGGATTTGAACCGATATTAACCAAGGTATGAACTTGGGACTTTACCATTAAGCTACGCTGCTATTTTGCCAGAGGTTAGAGTGGGATTTGAACCCACGAATATTGGTTTTGCAGACCAACGCCTTCAACCACTCGGCCACCTAACCTGAAATGTTAACGGTTAACGGTTAACTGTTAATTGTTAACCGTTAACTGTTGGCAAATCTGATATGATTTGTTTACGGGAGTAACGAGACTTGAACTCGCAACCTTTCGCTCGACAGGCGACTGCTCTAACCATTTGAGCTATACCCCCATAAAATAGGTTAATATTCTGTTTTCAAGGTTCGGTTGGTTTTTGAGTTGGAGCTTTGGGGCTCTTCCCCTCTGTCCTACATTAATACTACACAAATACTACAAGCTTGTCAAGAGTTTGCGGAAGTTTTTTTTTGCTTGTGGCTGTGGAATTTCCGAGTTTCAATAACTGGAGTTTGGACTGTGGGCGGTGTAGTCTATGTATGACAACCCCTGGGATGTCTTACATTAGGGCTAAGTACCGCTTTTGTCCTAGAGTTAATGACATGACTCTTGCTTATAGGACTTATTTAGCTTTAAAGGTGCAGATGGCTTGTGAAGCAAAGGTTTTAAACTCTTTTTCGTCAGCCATGTATACATACTACATAACGTACTACAAAGTGTCAAGGGGTACTACAAAAAAAATTTGTTCCGCTTTGGAGGGGAAGATTTAGCGGATGAGTTTGGTTATGAGGCAATAGCGATCGAGAAAGTGCGATCGCACTTTTTGCCCTTACCCCCTAAGTCGCTAACGGAATAGTGGGGAATTTACGTAACGCCGCCCTCTGGGCGGTAAAAATACCCCCAGAGGGCGGCGTTACGGTGGCTTTGGGTTACTTTTGGGTGGCGATCGCGATTAAGTCTTCGATTTTTTTGATATTGGGATCGCCCGCTAAATAGCCAATTCCGCGATGAAGGTGGAGGCGAAATTGTTTAGCAAGAGTTTCTTTATCCGTGCCTAACTTATCATTATAACACCTTTGTTTCAAAGCAATTATTAAAATATCAGCCATTTCACCGCCGAATACATCCCAAGTTAATTCGACATTACTATCAGCAGGAATGGGAACGGGAGAAGGCATAGAAGGTTCAGCAAGAGAACGGCAAAATCCCCAACGGCAAAGAATATTCCATTGATCAATTTTAGTAAATCTGCGAAGTTTTAAAAGTTGGTCTTTGCCAGATTGGGAAAGGCGGATTCTTTCGATTGGTGGTTCCATGATTTTATAGTCGAAGGAAGAAGGAAGAAGGAAGAAGGAAGGAGGAAGAAGGAAGAAGGAGGAAGAAGGAAGGAGGAAGA
>NZ_JAQMUA010000070.1:0-16992 GCF_028330895.1 Kamptonema animale CS-326
AAGCGAAGCAATCGCAGAGACTAAGCGATTGCTTCGCTTCGCTCGCAATGACGAATTATTGCTAATAAAGGGGATGGCTAACCTGGATTTGATATTAGATCTTTTTATTTATTTTTCTGCTGAGTCTTCGCTTGCTCAAGAGCGATTTCCTTAACAGCTTGGAAAGAACTTAAATTCGATGAACCTTCGATTGCTTTCACCGCCAAATCTTGTACCTGTTTCAGAGCAGAATCAAGTTGTTTTGATAGATTAGCAATTCGCGTGTCTTGATTTTGAATTGTCTGAGATAAGGATTGAACTTGTAACTCGTAGTATTGTTTTTGCCCTTCCACTTCCTTAGCATACAAATCAGACTTAATCTTGGCTTGATAATTGCCGATATTGCGACCATTATCTTTACCATTCTTGATATTTGCTTCCAACTCTTTCGGGAAAGTTTCAACCTTGGCTTTAACCTCAGCATACAGTTTTTCGCGGTCGGCAATTGCCTTTTCACGCTCAGCCCATTGTTGCTCTTGTGCTTGCTGAAATTCTTCCATTTGCTTATAGAGCGCCTTCTTATTTAAATCGTATTCTTCAATATTCAAGTTCCGCGCAAGATTCAACTCATAATGATAGGATTCTCGATCTCGCTGATGAGCTTTTTGTTGGTTATCATTCCGTTCTTTTAGTGCTCGTTTGTACTCCTCTTGTTCCTTTTCCCAAGCTTTTCGCCTGTCTAATAATTCCTGTTCAACAGTTTCGCGCCGTTCGCTTAATTCCTCTCCAAAGGCTTTGAAACTTTGTTCGTATTGTTGGATTAAATTATCCAAAGTTTCATCTTCAACTTCTTCTAAACTGTGCAAGTCTTTCAGTTGTTGAATTTCCTCTGCTACAGTCCGTCGGAGTTCTTCAAGCTTAGAAGCTTCGGATGTCAATTTTTCGGATAATTCGCTGACAGCACTCCCAAAACCTGATTGCAGCAACATCAAACTTTCAATCGTGTACTGCAACTTTTGTTGTTGAACTTGAGTTAAAGTCATGGGTTTCACTGCCTCTAAATTTGGAATTTCTTTGACTACGTTTGGCTGTACAGGAATTACTGCTGGTTTTTCCTTATTAAGCTGTTTGAGTTGCAACTCTAAAGCAGCTTTCTCTTTCGCAGCTTCTTTATAAGCTTCTAAGATTTCAGCTTTAGTGTTCTTGTCATTGATGCTTTTTGCCATCGTTGTCTATCTCCTAATATTTGGGAAATGTTATATCTCAGTAAGTAGATGACCAGGAAAATATGTATCAGGACTTACGCATTGTAAGGGTTTTGGAAAAGTTTGAGATTGCTTCGTGCTTGCTTCGTTCCTCGCAATGACAATTAACAACTAACAACCAACTGTTAACAGTTAACAGTTAACAATTAACAGTTAACAATTAACAACTAACAATTAACTCTTAGTTGCAAAGGCTTTCATTGCTAATTCTTGTGCTTGTCTCATCGTGGCTTGTAATTGAGCGGAAAGGTCGGCAATTTGTTCAGTTTGTCGTGCAATTGTTTCCTGTAGCGATTGCACCTTCAATTCAGAACCCTGCTTAGTAGATTCCCATTCTTTCTCAAACAAATCTGCTTTTACTTTCGCTTCGCGGGTGACTTCTTGAATTGCTTCTTCCTTAGCTTTGATATAGGCTTGCTTCAGTTCTTCTTCAAAGCCAGCGGCTTTAGTTTGATTTTCTTCAAATTCGGCTTGATTGTCAGCAAGATATTTTTCCCGTTCTACCCATTTCTTCTCTTTCTCACGAGTAGATGCTTGCAATTCTCGTTCTAATTTGCGCTTAAACTCTTCGTATTCGTCAGTTTCGACTTTGCGAGTGCGCTCTAATTCGTATTGATAATCTGCTGTTTCTCGCTGCCTTTCTTTAGCAAGTAATGCAGTTTGTTCTGCAATAATTGCCTCAAATTCCTGCTGTTCTTTTTGCCAAGCTTTACGTTTTTCAGCGGTGTCTTTTTCAATACTTTCTCGCTGAATTCCGGCGTTTTGTTCTAGCGATGCTAATTTCTCTTGGTGTTCTTGAGTTAAGATATGAAGAGCATCTGCTACGATGCGAATTTGCTGCAATTCTTGCAAGCGTTGGGTTTCAATTTCGAGGGCGCGTTTAAGTTCATCTAATTTGGAGGATTCTGTACCTAATTTGTCCGTTACTCCGTTGATGATGCTGCCAAATTCTAATTGTAAGTCAGCTAAACCTTTGACAATGCTATCAATTGTATAAGTGGCGGCAACTTCTAGGAGTTGTTTGTTTTTAGCCTTTTCTGCTTCCTCTTCTTTAGTGGCAACTTTGGATTCGATTTTTTTCTTTTCAGTCAAAATTTGCTGAAATGATTGCAAAATCTTGGCTTTGCTGTCTTTGACATTTCCTAGTGTCATATTGCTTTTCCTGATTGTATGGTTGTACTTTGCGAACAGTTTTTCTACTTCTATGATGCGCCGATCGAACTCTGCCGTCAATAGCTAAAGTTGAAAGGCACATCAATCATCCGAGTTTGCGGAGTTGCTTGAGAATTGCTTTGTATTCTCCAACTGGATCGATTTTTTCTTCAGCTTTGTCACCAGCTAAAACTTTAAGAATTCGCTCGCAGCGTTCGCACCGATTACCTTGCCAACAATAGCACTCTTCAACTAAGGCTAAAAGAGTGTCTTTTAGTTGTTGATTTTGTGCCAAAAGTGCTTTGTAATTTCGCTGCACAGACTCGACTACTAAAGTCATGTGTTTAAAATCTTCCGTCAGACTTTCGAGATCGTTTGTAGCATCAGCGCGAATCTCTTTTGTTAGGTCTAAATTGCTTCTCAAACTGGTTTCGCGCACGTCTGATTTAGTCAAATTTGCAATCTTTTTCATTTTACCCTCTTGTCTTGATACATCCTGAAATTAGTGTAGAGGCGCAATTGTTCGCGCCTCTACAATCCGATTAGAATACGTCAGCCGTTGCTTTTTCTGCTGCTGGTGGTAAGGCGATACCGCCGTTAGAATTTAAGGCAAGAGTCTCGTCGCGACTATTAGTATGAGCGGCCATCAAGCAAGCAATTTCATGGGGTGGTAGGTTGTCCAAGCACACCATAGACTTTGTGCTTTCTAAATCGATCATGCGTGACAAGTTGTTTTGATCGGATAAAACTGCTGCTGCTTGGTCAATAACTGACCAGTCAGAACGTTCAAGCCACGACCATTTTAAGCTATAGTAATTGATTGGTTTTACTACACCATTATCATCGGGTTTCTGACCGGAATGTTTAACAAATTCTGGTACAAAAAGACCAGTTGCCGGCTCTACACCTCGCGCTTGAACTGAGGCAACTAAGCAGTTAAAATCATTCAGGCTGCGACCTTTAATGTATGTCACCATCACAACTCCGTGCGGCAATTCCCCGGATTCAGCAACAAACCATAATTGCCCCCATAAAGTATTCTGAGTTTGGCCGAGGGAACCGAAAAATTTGCTAAATTTGAGAATGGTCATTGAAGACTTCGATCCGCAGTCTTTGTCGCCAATTGTCCACTGTCCTGACTGGCAGTTATTACGGACTGCGATTGGCATTTCTGGAACTAAGATTGCGTCATTAGGTTTAGCGCCAAAAACAGAAATTGTCGGTCTTTCTTGTGTCTTAGTCATTTGTTTTTCTTCCTTTATTTTCTGTTGATTTACAACCCTAATAGCTATTAGCCATTAACCATTAGCGAATTAAGTGGCTTGTCGTTTTAGGCTCTGGATATCTGTATTCAAGCATCGCTTCCTGCTGCGCTTTAATAATCCTTAAAGCACCAACTAAATGCTCTAAGATTTCTACGTGCGCTGGCGTAAAGTGGATACTAAAACCTTCGCCATCCCGCGCGTAGCCGGGACAAACCAGGGAGGCCGAATTTTGTTCTTCGTGGGTGGCGATATAGAGCCAGTCGTCGTCTTCGAGCTTGTAGTGCGTGTCTGTCCAAGTTCTCAACATGGCAGTTCCTCCTTGTTTGTGTACCAGCGGTTACGCTGGGCGATCGCATTCACTCCTCGGCAAGACACGCTATCTATAGCGTGTTAACTGGTTGTTTTTAGTGCGTAACGCTATCAGTACCGTGTTTTCGTTGACTTTCTCATCAACTAAACCCATCTTAGCGCGAGTTGATTTTATCGTCAAGCTTTTTGTTGAACTTTTATTCAAAAAAGCCTACAATAGCGATCGGGAGGGAAAAAAACGTGGAACAAACTTTTGGAAGGCTAATTCGCCAAGCTCGGAAGGATAAATCTTACTCACAACGTGAGCTAGCTGGTCTACTTAGTGTGGACTTTACTTACTTATCTAAACTGGAGAACGATCGCGCTGATTATCCGCCCAAAGAGGAGGTAATTAGAGCGTTAGCGCGGAATTTGGATCTGGATCAAGAGGAGTTGATTTTTCTGGCGGGAAGATTGCCTCAGCAGTACGAAGCCTTGCTGAGACAGAATCCGAAGGAAATGCAAGCACTTTTTCGCCGGATGCAAGACGATCCCAGTTGGATTAAAAAGTCTGTGCATTAAGTGAGAGAGGGCAACAAAGTGAGTATCTTTAAGCCGTATCGCTTTTATCCCAAAGAAACTATTGAGCGTCAAGCAAACGACATTTTGATGCGGATGCAGCAAACGTCAAATTTCGCGCCGAGATGGCCGTTTGAAGCGTCAATGGTGGCTGATTTTCTGGATTTGGGAGTAGTTTGGGACTGCATCCCGCCGGATTCAGAAGGTGCGATCGCGGCGAGGATTCTCCCCTGGCTGCGGCAAATTGAGATCAATGAAAACATTCTCGATTTGCCTGCTGGGTTCATTGAATCAACGATCGCGCACGAGATCGGTCATTGGGTGCTGCACATCAATCACGATGAGGCGGATGGTACTGTTAAACAGTTGGAATTAGATTTAGGTGATTTGGGAAAAATTGCCTCTGATTCAGAAGAACCATTTGTCTGTCGGGGTTCGAGTGCTGATACAAAGATAGCATCAATTGAATGGCAAGCACAATATTTTGCAGGTTGTTTGTTGATGCCTCGGCATATTTTAGAACAGAAAAGGGAGGGAAAAGATTTAACGAAGTGGTCGCATTTATATAAAATTAGAGATGAGTTGGGAGTCAGTATTTCTAACTTGACTAATCGCTTGCAGGAGTTTGGCTGGATTTATATTCCCAAGGGCACTCGCGAGATTTATCCGGGTCAAGTTGTGGCGGATGGACAGCAGCGATTATTTGGGTAAGATACGATGAGGGTTGAGATTTTGTAATTAATCTCAACTCTTATTTTTTGAGAGTGTGAGGTATGGTTCAAACAAATTCAGATAATGGTGAAGAGGAGCGAAACTGGAGACAGGATAAGCTACTAACTGGTGATGATATTGATAGACTACAGAGAGGAGGAGAAAATATCCATAAAATAAAAGGTAAGCGCAATACTGCAAACAAAGACCTTTACAAAGACACGGAGGGTAATATCTATATTAAACCCAAAGGTGGTATTGGGGCCGGTGAATCAACAGGTTTGAACATTAATGATTTCTAGTAAGTTTCAAAAGGAGCATTCAGATGGAATCAGAAATTTACGCCTATTTCCAGTTGATAGGAATGGAGTTTGACCCAGACGAAATTACCACCAAATTAGGCATAAAACCTACTGAAATTTGGAGAAGTGGTGACTTAATTACTTCACGGGGTACTAGACGACACAAGCAGAATGGTTGGAGCGTGTATTCGCAAGTAGAAAAGTCGATTTATTTAGAAGATTACATAAAATCAGTTTTGGAACAACTTCAACCAGGATGGCTGCCTTTAGTAGAGTTGTGTAAGCGTTATGATGCGGAGATTTCTTGTGTAATTTATTATCGGAGTGGGAGTGTTCCGGCGATTCATTTTGATAAATATCTTGTCGAGATGGCGCATCAATTGAATGCGGAAATTGATGTAGATTTCTATGTTTTGCCAGAGGAAGTGTCTGCGGCGTGAATAGGATTAGAGAGTGCGATCGCTATTTAGTGGAAAGAGGCGATCGCGCTTTCTTTAATTTTACTTAAGCTGTAGAGTAACTGAAAGGATTTAAGCGAAATAGGTTTCAGCCAATAACTTAAAATTAACTTTTTTTAATTTAATGTAGCCATCCATAAAAGTCAAGTCATCTTGTAACAATTCCGAATCATCAGGTCGGTAGCTAGGGAGCCAAAAGGTACTCCGAATACTTAAATCACTGTATTGATCGTTTCTCTTCTCTAAAGTCTTTTGAAGCAAGTGTTCATAGACAAACTGCTTACGGACGCTTCTGCGTTTAATTTCCTCAATTTTGTTGGGATCGCGGAAATATTTAGTGTCTAAGTATTTGATGTCGATTATTTCAAAAAAATCTTGAGCGATCTGAGATAGTAATTCTTGAATAAAGTCATTAAATTGTGTTTTTATATCTTCAAGCTTGCGCTCTCTAAAAAGTGAATCGTGAAAAACATTATTTTGCCGTTTGAATGTTCCTTTTCCCATCATCAAATTTATACCTAATGATTTCAAAATTTCTTTATTAAATCTTTCCCAGTCCATAATCTGTTTTTTTATGGCCAAATAAAAGAAATGATTGAAGTAATACATCTTATGGAGAGATTCTGAATCAAGCGGAAAAGAAATTTCCCAAAAAGAGTAAAAATTTTCGGGTAATGGCTTATTAATAATCACATTCCCTGAATTATCACTTTTATATGATTCCTCTAACTTTTTGATTGTATGATTACTCTTTTCTTGATCAATATAACCAACTTTTGTACACCAATTATTAATACAGGTCTGATAGAGAAGATCATCCCAATTATGAGCAGACACTTTATAAGTCTTCTCACCCTTAATTTTATTAATAATTGATTCAAATAAAATCGCATCGGGATTAAGTGAATAACCATTTATATTGAAAGCCTTTGATAAGTCAATAAGCTTAGCAGACGATTTTGCTCTTTCCACTGTTCGAGAACTTAGATAGCAATCATCCAAGTAAAGTAGCAATGAGGGATCGGTTCTTTGTACTAGATAAGTCAAACACATCGACTCCCAGACACTATGAAAATTTTTAATGCCCCAAATTTCACCATTTTCGGCTTGATGCCAATTGCCATAAAGAAATAACTTAATTATTTCGTAATATTGCCAATAATCAACATCTTTGATCGGTGTATTATGATCAATTATTTCTAAGGCATCCTTGAGTATATCTAAAACCTGCTCATAGCTTTGTTCATCAAAAAGACTGTCTTGATTTCCGAAATGGTGCTGACGAAATCGCTCAGCTAGTGCTGTAATTTCAGCATTTACCGCTTCTCCAAGTTGCTGCTTAATCTCGCAAAAAAGATAGCAATACATGGTGACAATATCAGTAGATTCAAACTGCATTACTCGTCGCGGAAGCGGCATTTCATCGACATAAGCTGCATGATTAGGTAAATATACAGCTTGGTGTAAGTAACGATGAATCTGACTGACATCCAACTTATTACTTCTGCCCAATCTATAAGCCAGGGCTAAAATTTTAGGTTCGTCATAAGCCTCTAAAAAGTGAGTAATAATGTCTAGCTTCGAGTAAAATATATTTTCTGATTCCTCTTCATCCTCTTGAATTTCAGAACCCCGCTGACTATTAATTATACCATCACGATCCTGTGTACCAAACTCACCAATATTATCTATATAACCCTTCTCAATACAGATTTGTTTAAAAGTGCCGAGAATTTTGTATAGTAGGAAAAATAAATCTCGTTTACCTACAAATGTGTCAAGATCAGAGAGTCGATCATCAAATCCTCTAGGTAGATAGAAGTACAATTCGTCATCTTGCTTTTGAATGCCAACAAACGAGTAACGAGCGTGAACTTTTAACTTTAACAAATTGAAGTTAATCATAATTGGCTACTCCTAAAAATGCTCTTTGATTCTTTGTTACTTACGATACTAAAATGTTAGTAAGTAGCTGAGATCAACATTAATTATCCAAATGGTATGAACAAACGATAACCGAGTTGATACACTGTTGTCATAAATTCTTCCATTAAATCGAGAAAGTCTAAATAGGATGTTAATTTTATCTGCTTATTTGTTAAAATCGACAACTCATCCTCTAACGGTTTTTTATCTCTTGCAAATACACTATCCCAAAGATAAAACATTAATTTATCTTTTACTTGATCGAGATCCACTTTACCGTCTTCTGGTTTAATGAACCACCAACCAATTTGTTTATCTTCAATCCGCCGAATTCCTTTATTACTTAGTTTAATAATTAATTGATTTATTCCAACAATATAATATGACCACTCTCCTTCTTCCTTCCCATTAATTATTAGCTTCACATCTTGCAGTTCTTCAGGAATAGATTTGTTGTCAAAATTTCCTACTGGAGCCTTAACATATTCCCAGTCCCACCGGCGCTTAAATGCACTATCAAGGTAGTAAATTGATTCATCTGAAGTATTAATTGTCGCGATAATTGACAAATTACGGGGAATATTAATTCGCCGTTGTTGTAGAAGGCTAAATACTCTACTACCAGAATAATCATCTGTTGCCAAGTTATCTTTTTTTTCTTGACAATATTTTTCACAAGTTTTTGTAGTAGATTCGTCTTCTTCTATGCAAATTACTCCATCATTTCTAATACTTGGCTTTAGGTTCATTGCTTCCAGTAAGCTAACTAACTCCATATCTGAAATATCCACTTCATAACTCGACCAGCCATCACTTTCGCGATCTAGTAACTGAAATACAGTTCCAAAAATAGCAGCAGCATTACCTCGATTTAATTCATCAATCACCAGCAGGTAATGGTCATTTTTTCCCTCAATTAACCCTCGATATGCCATTCCCAAAATGCGAAGAAAATGCCCTGGATAAAACTTATAAATAATCGAGTTACCTTGGGTGAGTGGCAACAGTTTCCCCATAAAGTCAGCATAGGTATATTCTGGATGAAACACTGTCTTAACAGTGTTACTGAGCATTTTAGTTGTTTCATCGAAAGGAATTTTTAATTTATCTTTAGCAATTTCCCGAATCTGGTAGCTTTTTCCCGTCCCTGGGCTACCAAATATAATTTTTTGAATCGGTTTAATGTGTTCAGACATTACGGCTATCTAGTTTTAATTTCAATATCTTACAGCCAAAAGTATAACATACTCTCTTTAGCAACATCGAAAAATATCCCCCTTAGCCTGAAATTTGACAGGAAAGGTAATCCCATCTCTCCACTCTTCCTCTGCGCCTTTGCGGGTCATTTCCCAAATATCCTTCACACGCTATAATAAACTCAACCCAATAAAACTTAAAGTAGCAAATACAATGACATCAAAAATACTCCAATTAGAGGGAACATGGGAAGAAATTCTTACCCATACTTCAGAATTAGCAGGTCATCGGGTTCGCGTGACCGTTATTTCTGATAGCGAACCACTGAAGTCAGCAGAAAAATGTTTCCGTCAAGGATGGTACGAAGCAATGACAGGACAAACAATACCACTTTCTGAACTCTGGGAGGGAATTGATGCAGAGATTTCTGACAGCGAACCAATCCCCTCTCCAGAAGAAAGCTTTCGCCAAGCATGGCAAGAAATAAAAACAGGAAAGACACGGCCCGTATCTGAACTATGGGATGGAATTGATGCAGAGTGAACCTACTTCAAATATCACATCCTCTCCAACACTCCAATCCCCAACAAACCCAACCCCAACTTCAAAGTCCTGGCCGTCAAATCGCACAAAACTAACCGCGAAGTCCTTAAAGGTTCCTCAGATTTCAACACCGGACATTGCTCAAAAAACTGATTAAACTTCTGACTCAACTCAAACAAATATTGACAAATTCTATTAGGTAACAAATCCCCTTCAACAGCACCCACAACGTCACTTAATTGTAATAAATGCTTAGCCAAAACTAACTCCGCATCTTCCTTTAAAATTACTTTCGCATCCACACCTAAATTATCAAAATCAATTTCCCCTTTTCTTCCAATCCCCTTAACTCGCACATAAGCATACAGCAAATAAGGAGCCGTATTACCTTTAAGATCCAGCATCTTATCGTAACTAAAAGTATAATTGCTCGTGCGATTTTGGCTCAAATCTGCATACTTCACCGCACTTAAACCAATTACCTTGGCAACATTAGCAATAAACTCCTCAGTTTCCTCTCGCTTTTCTTCCTGTAACCGCTTTTCCAAATCGGCACGCGATCGCACTATAGCCTCATCCAACAAATCCCGCAACCGCACTGTCTCCCCGGAACGAGTTTTCGATTTCTTCCCATCTTCTCCCAACACCAACCCAAAGGGAACGTGAACAATCTCGATATTGTCAGGAATCCAACCTGCCTTTCTCGCTACTTGAAAAAATTGGGCAAAATGGTTAGCTTGTCCAGAATCCGTAACATAAATTAACCGATTTGCACCATCTTTCTCAATCCGATAGCGCAGCGCGGCTAAATCGGTTGTCGCATAGTTAAAACCGCCGTCTGACTTCTGGACAATTAACGGTAAAGGTTCACCTTCTTTATTAGTAAAACCTTCCACAAACACGCACTTAGCGCCGTTATCTTCCACCAATAAACCCAAATTCGTCAAGTCTTCGACGACACCAGGTAACAGCGGATTATAAAAAGATTCGCCGCGTTCAGTTAATTTAATATCCAGTAAATCGTAGATAACTTGAAACTCCCGACGGGATTGTTCGCATAGCAAATTCCAAGCGCGGCGAGTATCTTCTGCACCTGCTTGTAAGCGGACAACCTCTTGTCTGGCTGTTTCTTTAAAGGTTTCATCCTCATCAAACCGCTTTTTAGCTTTGCGATAAAAATCAACTAAATCCCCTAAATCCAAAGCATCAGCAGTTGTCAACGCCTCTGGGTAAACTTCCCGCAAATAGGCGATTAACATTCCGAATTGCGTCCCCCAATCGCCGACATGATTTAAGCGTAAAACATCGTGACCTTGAAATTCTAAAATCCGCGCTAGACAATCTCCAATAATTGTCGATCGCAAATGTCCGACGTGCATTTCTTTGGCAATATTCGGACTAGAAAAATCGATCGCCACCCGCTGCGGCGTTTTTGTCGGCGCAATTCCCAATCGCGGATTGTTCGCGATCGCATTCACTTCCCCTTCCAAATACCCCGATTTCAGCGTTAAATTGATAAAACCAGGCCCAGCGATCGTCGGAGTTTCGCACATATCCGCCACATCCAGATTTTCAATAATTGCCGATGCGATCGCGCGTGGTGGTTTCCCCAACTTCTTCGTCAGCGACATCGCCGCATTACACTGATAATCGCCAAACTTGGGATTACTCGCCAATACCAGCATCGGATCTGTACCCGCCACATCTTCACCAAATGCTGCGATCAGTGCTTTGTCAAATTTTGCTTTAAGCTGTTCAATAGTAGAAGTCATAATTTCTTGTATAAAACTATAGTCTTATATATTATCAGGTTATAGTCGCTTCTAAAAGCAAGCCGTCGAGGCCAGAAACCGGGTTTCGACCTAGAATTCTAGTTGATAATCTTCAATTTTTCAGAGAAACCCGGTTTATGAGCATAACTCCTGTTTGCGTAAGTCCTGAATTAGCAATTAGCAATTAGCAATTAGCAATTACCAATTACCAATTACCAATTACCAATTACCAATTACCAATTACCAATTACCAATTACCAAGATAATTAAGCGCCAGCAGCAGCAGGAGCCCCAACCACTTCACCCTTAAGCATTCTAGAAGCAGCATCAAGCAAATGCTCCTCTAAATAAGGCTTAGTGAAATAGCCTCTCGCACCCAAACTGTAAGCCATTTGGCGGTGTCTATCCGCCCCACGACTCGTTAACATCGCGATCGGCAACTCAGATAAAGTCGAATCCTTTTGCATTCGGGATAACAACTCCAAACCATCCATCCGAGGCATTTCAATATCGCAGAATACGATATCACAAGGCAAACCAGACTTCAGTTTTTCCCAAGCTTCTTTACCATCGCGAGCCTCTTCAACTCGGTATCCAGACTTCTCAAAAGTAATCGAAAGCAGCGATCGCACGGTAATCGAATCATCCACAATTAGCACAGTTGGCTCATTCTTATCAGGCGGAGCCTCGACAGGTGGTGAATTACTGTCATCCCAGAACACTACGTTATTCTCCTTGCTGAGTCGTCCCGTAGCTAAATCGATTAATTCTAAAACATCTGCGATCGCCACAATTCGACCATCCCCCAACACCGTCGCCCCGGCAATTCCCACAGGCTTCGGTACCGGCCCTTCCAATTGTTTAATTACAATCTCCTGCTCAGTGGAAACCTGGTCAACCTGCACCGCCAAGAAAATCCCGGCCGTTCGCAGTACAATCACCGAAATCATGTCATCGTCAGCATTAAACCCGTAAACGCTACCCCGGCCTAAATAGCGGTTGTAACCCAACAACTCCCGCAAATGGCGGAAAGGTAACATCGAACCCCGCCATTCAATACTATGCTGACCATCTGCCGCTACCTGCACCTGTTCGCGGGGGACATCGATCATATCCTCCACCCCATCCATCGGGAAAGCAATCCGAGCGCGATCGCTAATACAGCAAAGCGCCTTAGAAATACTCAAAGTCAGCGGTAAGCGAATCGTAAACACTGTCCCCTTACCAACAGTCGAGTCAATACTAATACTGCCTCGAATTTCGCTCAAGCTAGTCCGCACCACATCCATCCCCACACCGCGTCCGGCAAATTCCGTCGCCTGTTCCTGGGTACTAAATCCCGGCATAAACAGCAAATCGTAAACATCAGCGCGAGACATTTTTTGCGCCCCCGCCGCAGTAATTAACCCTTGCTTGAGCGCCTTTGCCTTCACCTTTTGCGGATCGATCCCGGCCCCATCGTCAGAAATCGAAATCACCGTCTGGTTCCCTTGATGGAACACCCGAATCGTAATCTTACCTACTGCGGGCTTACCAGCGGCCTGTCGCACATCGGGAGTTTCAATCCCGTGAGTAATGGCATTATTCACCAAGTGAGTCATGGGGTCATATAACTGCTCCAGAATCATCTTGTCGATTAAAGTATCTTTGCCCTCAACCACTAACTGCGCCTGCTTACCGCACTTAATCGAAATATCTCGCACCGCACGGGGTAGCCTGTCTGCGGTTTGAGCAAAAGGCATCATCCGCGCGCGAGTTAAGCCTTCTTGCAACTGAGTCGTAACTTGCCGCAATTGGCGAGTCACCTGATCCGCCTCATCCACCAAAAATTCAATGTCAGCCGCCGACTCCCGGACGCGGACGATGAGCTCAATAATCTCTTGAGACTGGCTATGGAAAGGAGTAAAGCGGTCTAATTCTATATCTGAGAAACCGAAACGGTTGCTGCTGCTACTGCTGTGCTGATCGTTACCCTGAGCCTCTGGCTGCCAAGTATTGCGATGAGCTTGGCGCGTCGCCAACAGGGAAATTTCTAGGAGCGATCGCTCATAGAGGTCTTGCATCCGCGCCCCCACATCGGACAGCAGGGATACTTGATGCAGCAAATTGTCTAAGAACTGCCGCATCCGCTCTTGATCCTGCTCCAAACTGTTGCGGTTAACCACCAGTTCCCCCATCAGGTTACTGAGGTTATCTAATTGCTTGACTGGAACCCGCATCGTCTGCTCGAAGGAACGGCGGTTAGGTCGAGCATTGCGGCTAGCCTGTCCCATCAATGTTTCGCGACCAGAGCCAGCCTGACCTTTAATTTGATCGAGCAATATACCCAAGTCCCCAAATTCGTCATCAGTGCTGTCCTCTAATTCCACAGGGACAGATATGTTGCTGGCAATTGATGCAACTTGTGGTTCTGGGGCTCGATCTTCTGAATCTATCAGCAAGTCTTCCAAATCGGAGAAAACATCTGATTCCAACGCGGTATCATGGCGATCGCCATTGCTCTCACTCGCCTCACTCAACATCGCTTCTAAATCAGCAAAGTCTTCCGCACTATCGGATGCTAAGAACTCGCTCTCTGTCTCATTTGCAGTTAAATGACTTGTCAACTCTGGCATCTGGGCCGCTTCTGAGTTCATCCAGACCTCGGCATCTTTCGAGTCTAGCAAGTCGTCTAAGCTGCCTTCCTCGGCGGGGTTTTCTGCTACTGCGATCGAGGTATCCGCCGACTCAGAAATTTCTAATTCCCCCAACAAATCCATTTCAGTTTCTAACCAGTTATCGGGTGCAACTGGCATTTCATCAATATCCTCGACCCCTGATAATTCTGCTGCATCAGTTTCCATTTCTAGATCCAAATCACCTTCTGCTTCCAGCAACTCGTCTAGCAATTCCATTTCACTACTATCTTCAGTTTTGCGATCGGAATTTGTAGATAGAGCGCTGGCAATTTCTTCTCCTTCCCCAAATCCTTCCCAATCAGAGAGGTCGGCATTTTCCCCAGACATATCTAAACTGGGTAATTCTAAATCGTTATCGTTGGCATCCTCTAAATCGAGCCAATTTTCTACATTAGCAACTGCTTCTAGGTCATTTTCTAGGTCATTTTCTAGGTCATTATTGTCAAGGTCGGAATCTGAACCAAACAGTTCATCGAAATCAGTATCTTGGGACTCCGCTGCTGCCAGGGGTACAGGAGCGATTTCTTCTTCTTCGCTTTCCTCACTCAAGTTTTCCATATCCCCAAATAGAGCATCTAAATCTGCATTTTCCAGCCCCAGTTCTGGTGAAGTAGTTTCTGCCTCTTCTTGGTCGAGAGAGTCTGTAAACCAATTGCTCTCTTCGCCCTCCTCATCCAAGCTCGGTATCATGTCGATCGCGGCAACTTCGGTTTGTTGCTCGTTGCTCAATCCAGCTTCAAGTTCTTGACCGTTATCAGTATCGTTGACTGGAGCGATCGCCAACAGCTCTGTCAAATCATCGTCATCTATTGAGAATTCAAGATTGCTCTCCTGCTCAAAAGCGCCCTCGCTCTCCTGTTCGAGGCCTCCATTCATCTCCTGTTCAAAAGCTCCTTCGCTTCCCCATTCCCCTTCTTCTTCCCAGTCAGAAGGTAATGCTAAGTCGTCGAGTTCAGTATCGTTAATCTCGTCGAACAAATTACCTAATTCACCAGATTTTTCCTCAGATAGGCCATTAGCTTTACGGCTCGAATTATTAGCACTGGGAGCCAATAATTCATTTGCTCCTAATGCCATCTCTGCTTCCTCTTCCCCTTCTCCTAACATGAAGTCCCCACCAAATAAGCTGGTAAGGTCATCTGTTGGTGGCATCTGTCTAGTTACTTCCTTGCGTTCATCTTCCTCTGCATCGAATAGCAAGTCTGTAAAATCACCAGAATTATCATCGTCTGAGGCGGGTAAGCCAATAGCTGTTCCAGAGGTCATTTCGGGAAGATCGTCCTCTTCTTCCCAAGCACCATCGAGGTCTGGCGTTTCCCCCTCAAACAAATCCGCTAAGGTGTTAAGTTCTGCTATCCCTACTTCTGGGCCAGTTCTACTAGCTCCTTTAAAGGAAAGTGCCTCCTGCTCTGTCGCTCCGAAGGCTGTCCCATCGTCAAACTGAAGCATAGTTTCCTGATGGTTACTGTTAGTATCTCCCCATTCAAATCCTGAGTTTGTGTTGGTTTCTACCTTATTAAATATTTCGTCGAGATCCATTTCGGAGTCGGTAGTAGCGTCAGATTGCTCTGCTAATTCTGCTAATAAGTCATCTTCTTCTTGTTCGTTGAATTCTACGCCTGCTAAATCCCAAAGAGTTTCTTCTGTGTTTTCTCCTTGTCCGTAATCTTCGGCGAATGCCAGCAAATCTTCTAATTCACTATCTCTTTCTTCTTCGATAGCAGGTTCTGGTGGTAGCAGGGCGAGCAGATTTTGACCGGGTGCGATTTCGGCTTCGCGACCGACAATTACCAATTCTTGGGCTTGTTTGATGTCTCTGATGACTACTTGTGCCAGGTTGCGGTAAGTGTTTTCAGGATTGGCGATCGCTCTTTCTACTGTGCCGATTAATTCCACCCAGTTACGGAGTTCAAATTGTTCGCCTGCTGCCTTAAAATTGCGGCAGATTTTATCTAGTTGTTGCCGACTTTCTGCACCTTCGGGGCGCTTAAATACTTGCAACATTTGCCGCAGTTGGTCGGTAACATCTGAGCGAAAAATTAGTTGCAGCGCACTTTCTTCTTTTGCTTGTACAGGAGCTTTTGGTAATGGGGCGACAACGGACAAGTTTCTGCCTGCTATCCCTCCTATTGCTCCTGCCATTACTATCTCTGGTTCGTGCAATTCGGTAGCTTCCCACACACCGCCGCTTTGTTTAACGATGTGGGCGAGGTGGTTATTGAGTTCTTGAAATACTGGTTCTACTTCTTTGAGCATTTGGTCGGCCGTTTCTTCCGTCAGGCCAAAGGGCCCTGACAACTGCTCGATCAGCGTGCTCATGGTATCGAAAACGCGCAGGAAATATGATTCTAGCTTCTGGTCTACCTTCACGCCTTCGCATTCTTTCAGAATTTTAAAACTGTCTTCTAGGCGATGAGCTGTTTGTTGAATGCTGCTGAGTCCCAACATTGCCGCTCCACCTTTGACTGAGTGAGCGGCTCTAAATACTTCGTTAACAAGTTCTTGGTCTTCGATAGTGGATTGCAAATTTAGCAAGCCTTGTTCAATTGTATTGAGGTGGTCTTTTGCCTCCTCAATAAAGTAACCCATAATCCTCTGTTGTTGCTCCGGCAGCATAATTCGCTCCAAATTTTGTTAATTGTTAATTGTTAACTGTTAACTGTTAACTGTTAACTGTTAACTGTTAGTTGTTAATTGTTAACTGTTAGTTGTTATCAGTTGTTAACTATTAGTTGTTAACTATTAGTTATTAACTGTTAACATTAATTGCCTTACCCTGTTCCCATACTCAAGAGCTCAAGATCTCCTCCTCTCCCGTGCTCCCCTGCTCCTCTGCTCCCCTGCTCCCCTGCTCCCCTGCTCCCCCGCTCCCCTGCT
>NZ_JAQMUA010000071.1:0-24102 GCF_028330895.1 Kamptonema animale CS-326
CCAAGGTTTTGTGTCCGAATGCTTCGCCCCCCCAGGGTTTGAAAACACGCCCTAGCCCCTTCTTCTAACAAAGCAGTTATTCCTTAAGATACTGGTCAGTTTGCTTGCCAACGCTATCTTGTAGATATAGCTTAACCCGACAAATTCGGAGGCACCGTGTTTTCCAGCCTTGTTCAAAACAGTTCGCGCCAAGGAGAAATCCTAGAAGTCGTCTTCCGCAACGGTTGGGACTACATGAAACGACTCCTAACTGGCAGCAAAACCGACGTACCGACTCTGCCAACTCCAGCAGTGCTTCGCAATATCCTCGTCGATTTAGGCCCCGTGTACGTCAAATTGGGACAGTTACTCAGCACTCGTCCCGATCTTTTACCAGCCGAATATATCGACACTCTTTCCAGCTTACAAGCTGAAGTGCCACCGGTGGCTTGGCCAGAAGTAGAAACCATCATCCGTACAGAACTCAAACAACCTCTTGAAGATACCTTTGCCAAAATTAACACGCTTGCAGTCGCAGCCGGTTCCATTGCTCAAACTCACCGCGCTACCCTTAAAGATGGTCGTGAAGTTGCTCTTAAAGTGCAACGCCCCGGTATTGAAATCGTCATTGAGCAAGATATCGCCGTACTCACAAGTTTGGCAGAACTTGTCATGCTTACAGACTTTGGCGAACAGTACGATATTGTGGCCTTAGCTGATGAATTTGGTACTGCCTTAAGAGCCGAACTCGACTTCATCCAAGAGGCGACTTACACTGACGAACTGCGGCGCAATTTATCTACAAGTCGCTGGTTTGATAGCAAACAAATTGTCGTGCCAAAAATTGAGTGGCAGTTGACTACAAAAAAATTGATGGTGATGGAATGGCTCGACGGCGTGCCGATTCTACTGGGCGATTTAAAATGCGCTCGATACGGCGGAGATGTCCAAGCTGAACGCCAAGCAATAACTACTCTTTTGTGCCGAGCCTTCTTTCAGCAATTTTATATCGATGGCTTCTTTCATGCCGATCCCCATCCAGGTAATGTATTCTATCTCAAAGACGGACGAGTAGCACTTTTGGACTGCGGTATGATTGGTCGCCTTGACCCGCGCACCCAGCGAAGTTTGACAGAAATGTTATTAGCAATTGTTGATTTAGATGCTCAACGGTGCAGTCAATTAACGTTGCAGATGGCGGAATCTGCTCAGCCTGCAAATTTAGCTCGGCTAGAGAATGACTATGCTCGAATGCTACGAAAATATTACAATTTGAGCTTGTCACAAATCAAATTTTCTGAAGTTTTCTATGAGATGATGCAAGTCGCGCGGAACAATAAAATTAGGTTGCCAAGTAATTTGGGTTTGTATGCCAAAACTCTAGCTAATTTGGAAGGGGTAGCTCGTACTTTCGATCCCAGACTTAACTTGTTAGAGCAGATTAAACCATTGATGACGGATTTATTTCGTCGTCAGTTATTTGGAGATGACCCGACACAAGCGCTGTTAAGAACGGCCTTGGATGTTAAGAGTCTGTCTTTGCAATCTCCCCGGCAGTTGGAAGTGCTTTTAGATCGAGTTACTTCGGAAACTTTGAAGTGGAATTTAACCCTAAAAGATATTGAACCTTTGCGCCGTACTTTGGGGGATTCTGCAAATCGGCTTTCTTTTAGTATTGTGGTGGCTTCCCTGATTGTCGGAGCGGCAATTATTTCTGCTAATGCTCAGACACCTGAGCTATCTTTCCTCAGCAATTCTTTGTTTGCAGCGGCTAGTTTTTTCGGGTTGTGGTTAATGATTAGTACGATCAGATCTGGGCGTTTAAGGGGATAATTGATACCAAGAATTTCGTATGTTGTTGTCTTGTCTTCGCTAAAGCATAACAACATACGAAATTCGTAAGTTATACCAACAAAAATTAGAGGAGATGGCAGGTAGAAAGAGAGATAAGACACTCAGGTAAGTAGAAAGCGCCTATCCTACGGGAATCATCAACAATTTTCTGAAAAGCTCTGAAAATCTCTTAAAATAGAACAGGACTATAGATAAGGAGAGGAGCTGATGTTACAGCGCGAATTCCTAATGAAGATGGCTCGCGATCGCGAACTGTCTCCGAATCAAGAGCAAATTTTGATCCTGCGGTTTGTAGAAGAGAAGGACTACGAAGAGATTGCCAGTAAAATGCGAACTTCTGCTGGTGCCTGCCTCAAGCAAATGGGGCAAGTCTACAAGAAGTTTGCAGTCAGCGGCAACCATCGAGGCAAGGAAAACCGCCTGAGAATTTTTTTGCTCAACCAATTTCGCGAGTTAGAGGAGGAAAAATCTTCTGAAAACCTACCATTGCAGAGATTTAGCGAGGCTCAATCTGCTGCTGGAAACAGGGGAATCTTAGCTGAAAAGATGGAGCCGATCGCATTTATCGACAGCTACAAAATTCCCGATCTGATTTCCCATCAAAACAATAGCTACGCATCCAGGTTGAAATTGCAGGCATTTACTCCTGCAACGCCGCCGACTGAAGGCATTGCCACTCCCCGTCAAAACTTACCGGCCCCCGATCGCACCCGCTTTCTTGGTCGGGAAACAGAGATGGCTAGACTGCTAGAAATGATATCTTGCGATCGCGAAGTCGGCCTCAGCTATCACACCCCTCAGATCGTCAGCGTCAACGGCCTCCCAGGAGTCGGTAAAACCGCACTGGCATTAGAAGCGGCCTATAGATGTTTGCAAGCCAGTCGCATTCCCGAAGCATATCCCAGCGCTCCCACATTCGATGCGATTATCTTTACATCCGCCAAGGAAAATCACCTGACATCCGCAGGAGTTTTACCCCGACTCCAACGCGATCGCACTTTGGGGGATATTTGCCGCGCGATCGCCAGGACATTAAATCGTCCCGACATCGCCTCAGCCGAACCCCTTCAACAGCTAGACAGCATCAGAGAATGTCTAAGCAAAATACCGACTTTGTTAATATTAGATAACTTAGAAAGTGTCGATAATCAACAAGAAATCCTTTCCTTTTTGTATGACTTACCGCGAACAGTCAAAGTAATAATTACCACCCGCGAGCAAGCTTTATTTGCTCCCATTTATCTCGAAAGCTTACTCGAAATAGACGGTTGGCAATTGATAGAATATCAAGCCAGAGAAAAAGGCATCGTTCTCGACAGCGAACAGTGCCAAATAATTTATAGAGAAACCAGCGGACTGCCGCTAGCAAGTGGTTATGTAGTTAATCAGTTAGCGTTTGGTTACTTATTATCAGACGTACTAGAGCGAATTAAAGATAGCTCTAGCGAACTGGCTAAATTTATATTTAACGGTTCAATTAAATCTTTAGCAGGACAACCATCGCTGAAGTTGCTCATGGCCACAGCGAGGTTCGATCGACCGGCGACGAGGGAAGCGATCGCGATCGCTGCGGGTATTACTGACTCTGCTATCGTAGCGGACGGTTTAGCGAAACTTCAGCAACTCTCGTTACTGAAACAGCAGGAGGGTCGTTACTGTATGCTTGAGCTGATCCGTACCTATGCGATCGCACTTTCTAAGACTAATGTAATGTGAACTTGCACCTGATTAAACCCCGACTTAAATATTCCCCTTATACTAAATCCGGGTTTGATATCCCCTCGATCGTTTGGCGATTGAAATCGCTACTACACAAATGAAGTCCGAGCTAAGAGGGACTAAAGAATAAAGGGGATATTTAAGCCGGATTTGGTATTATTTCTTAGTCCGCGTAGGCGGACTTTGTTTTTATAGTAGCGGTTTCAACCGCCGATCTATATAATTTAATCAGTGTGGATTAAGTGATCTTTTGGACTAACCAACTTCAGTAATTTTTGCTTAATTTGCTCCTCAAAAACTTCCCATTTCAACCTAGCATAATCGCTATTCTCATTACCACCCGCGAGAAATCCCGTAGAAATTTCAAAGCCGCCAGCTTGACTTCTTCCTCCACCAAAAAAGCGCCCTTCAGCATCCTGACCAAAAGCTTCCTTCAGAAATTCATCAGGATCTAAAGTAAGTTTGCTAGTTCGTAGCGACCCAATTACTAATTCAATTGCCTCGTCTTCATCATGAACAATTCCGTAGACAACTGCGGTGTGAACGTTTTCTTCAGTCACCAAAAAGTCTGCCGCTTGGGGAATAGCATCGCGATCGTCGTAGCGCAGATAACCGACTCCCGCAATAGAAAAATTATTTTGCACAATCCGGTTTTTAAGCGATCGCTCAATCACATCCATCACCCGCTTCGAGCGAGAAGATTGTAACACAGCATTTAATAATTGCGGGTCATAAAAGCGACTCAAATAAGCTGCTGCTAAAAAATCAGACTCCTCAGCTTGTCGTAGTGCATTTGTATCCGATCGCAAACCGTGCATCAGCGCCGTCGCGCACTTAGCGTGTTGGGTAATATTGCCGTCCAATTTTAGCAATCCAGCTTGCAAATATTGAGTAAAAATGCTAGCTGTAGCGCGGGTTTGGGGGCGCAAATCGGTAAACTCTGAATTTAATTCTCCTTGTAAACTGTGGTGATCGATCGTCGCAGTTACGGGGATACCAGCGGAAATAATCAGCGAAGTTAGCTGGCTTGTAGTACCTTGATTATCGATAAAAACACAGCCCTTATAAATAGATAAATCTTTGGTTTTTGCCGTCTCTAGCGGCCACCGTTGCAATGGCAAACCCGTAAGTTTAACTAGGGCAATATTTTCCTGGTGACTGAGGGCTCCTGCATAAACTATATCGCAGTCAATATCAAACTGACGAGCGATTAACTTATAAGTCCAAGCACAGGAAAGTGCATCGGGATCTGGGAAATCTTGCAAAATCGCCAACTGGCGATCGCCTCTGTGTCTTTCCAATGTCTCCCGTAATTCCTCCACTTTTTGAGTGTAGGATTCGCTAACAGATCGATCGCGCAAACGGTTTCCTTCATTAACGCCATCCGTAGAACGGACGCGCTTTAACTCCGGTATAATTTGGCTAGTACCATCCCCAGAACTAGCATCATCGTTACTAGACATAACTTACGAATTAGTAAAAGTGCGTAGACGAAGCCAGCCGCAGGCATCGGTCATTTCTTAGCATTCAAAAAAACTATTGGCATTACTAACTCCTTCTTCCCTTTCCCCTTCTTTCCTGAGCATCGGAGTATCGAAGCATCGTAGCCCCTTCTTCCCTAGCCCCTAGCCCCTAGCCCCTAGCCCCTAGTTATACAAAACCCCCGCGCTTGCGTGCTCAGGGGTTTCAAAGTCCAATTACATATTTTTGCCATTCTTGGTGCATCCCACTCTTAACGTGCTTAGTCACTTCAAAGTATAGACCGCTGTAAGGTTTGCGAGGGGGGTACCGCAGGCTCATACTCGCCTCTTTGGGAGTTCGACAGCCTTTTTTAACGTTACAGCGCACGCAAGCACTCACGAGGTTTTCCCAACTATCCACGCCGCCTCGCGATCGCGGAACTACATGGTCGAGCGTTAAATCATCCCCCGTATAACCACAATATTGACACGAGTGACCATCTCGGTGCAATATGTTTCGGCGGGTGAGTGGAATATCTTTGTAAGGAACCCGAACATAGTGGCGTAAGCGGATGACAGTTGGCAGGGGGAAACCGGGTGAGATATATTTCCCATTGTGCTCTATCTGCTCTGCTTTCCCTTTGAGCAACAAAACAACAGCCCTTCTCCAACTGGTGATGTTGAGGGGTTCGTAAGAGGCGTTCAGCACCAGAACATTGCCCATCGTTGATTGTTAGAGAGAATATTTTACCGATACTAACACAGGTTTGGGACTGGGGATGGGGAGGATGGGGGAGATGAGGGAGCAAGTTAATTAATTAAAAATTAAAAATTAAAAATTAAAAATTGTGAGATTGAATTTTTAATTTTGCATTTTTCACTTTTAATTAATCGGAGGGGAGATGGGAACGAATTTGGGTTGCATTAAGTCCTTTAGATAATTAAATTCTTCTGCCTTTCTGCCTTCTGCGATCGAACTGGGTGCAAGTTGTAAAATATTTCTTGACAAGTAGTAAGTTTTATGATTAAGAAAGTTTTAGTCTTAGCCCCTCTGATTGCGAGTATCAATTTTGGCTACCTGGACACAGTAACAGCCGCCACGCCGACAGAACTCACTGCTACAGAAAGCCTTGCTCAACTTGCTGTGTCTGGCACACCAACAGAATCTAAGCAAGCGATCGCGGCCCTCCGAGAGTTGGGGCCCAAGGGATTGCAAGCTTTTTTAGCTACACATCAGGATCGTTTAAAGTCCAGTACCCTAGCTTCTGCGCCTCAACTGAGGGCCGCACTGGATACCCTCTGTCAGCAGCGAGACTGCTACGCCTCCCACTTGTACTGGTATACAGATTTGGCACAAGCTAAAGCAGCAGCGAAAGCTAGCGGTAAGCCGATATTATCACTGCGGTTGCTGGGTCGATTGGACGAAGAACTCAGTTGTGCTAATAGTCGCTTTTTTCGGATTGCGCTTTATGCGAATGGGAAGGTTTCGGAGGTTTTGCGCGATCGCTTTATCCTCCACTGGGAGTCCGTCAGGCCGGCACCAAAAGTTACGATAGACTTCGGAGATGGTCGTAGGTTACAGCGTACTCTGACTGGTAATAGCATTCACTATATTCTCGATGCTGAAGGTCGCCCGATTGACGCATTGCCAGGCCTTTACAGTCCGAAAGCATTCCTCAAGCATTTGCTAGCAGTAGAAAAAATCGCTTATCAATCTAGCAAGCTTGCGGGTTTAGAGCGCGAGAATTATCTCAGAAAATATCATAGAGATGCGATCGCTACAATTCAAGCTAAGTGGACAGCAGATTTGTCAAAGCTGGGGCTCTCACAACCCTTGCCAAAACTCGCTGAGGTTTCCCAAGAGTCTCCCCTAGCGGAAGTTGCGGCCCCCCTCGCTGTATCTAAAGCGGTTGTGGAAATGCCGATTATTTCTGCCATTTCCCTCAATCGCCAAGCTTTGCAACAAGCTACAGACGACGCAACTTGGGCGAAAATTGCACAGATGTATGCTGCTGAGGCTAGTTTAGACAGCAACAGTCTAGCGTTGATTCGTAGTAAAAATCCGAACCTCGATCGCGAATGGCGATCGCTAGCAACCGATCCAGATAAAAATTCGCTACCCCCAGCAATTCTTAACTTTGAACGTTCCATTGCTTTAGATACCGTTCGCAATGAGTACCTATTTCGTTTTCAACTTCACCAGTGGTTTTTTGAAGAGCCCCAAACGACTGAAAATATTGACTCTTTAAACGAGAGAGTTTACGCAGAACTCTTTCAAACTCCCAGTTCTGACCCTTGGTTGGGGTTGTTACCTAGCAACACTTATACTGGCATTGAGAATGACGGGTTAACTGGACGCGATCGCTAAGCAGTTAAACAAAAAAATTATACCTAGAATATTTTAGCAATGCGTTCGGCCTCCCTAACTCCAGAGAGAAAAGCACCATGTACTGTCGCTGGATAATCCTGTGAAGTTGCTTCCCCGGCAAAAAATAAACGTTTACCAACCGGTTCTGCTAAGATAGTGCGATCGCTACCCTTACTCCCCACTGGCATAGTCGAATAAGAACCCAAAGTAAACGGATCGCTTGCCCATTTTGTCCTCAAAACAGCATCAGGATTAGGAATACCATTACCATAAACGCGGTGCAATACTTTCATCACCCGTTCTACAACTTCTTTCTCAGATATTCCTTCCAAAGATCGGGCAAAACTTCCGCCAGCAAAAGCTATTAATACAGGTGCAGATGAGTAGCGGCGTAAATTAAGAAAGTCTGAGAAATCTTTTTCCATTCTACTCATGTATCCAATCCAGTCATAATCTTTTGACCAAAACAACTTAGGAAACTTCAGGACTACCTTATTCAAAACTCCCATATCCAGGGAATTAATCGCAGCACGTTTGCGACTTGGTAGAGGTGGAGAAAAAGTAATATTTTCCGATTTTAAAACCCCAAGAGGTAAAGTAATCGCAATAGCATCAGCTTGAAAAGTTCCTTTATCAGTCTTCACTAACACGCCACTATCGTTATAGTTAATAGCCATAACCTTCTGTTGTAGCTTAACGTCAATTCCTTTAGCTAATACTTGGATAATTTGGTCATAACCGCCAGGAAATAAGTAATCTTTCCCACCAAAAGCCTCGTCCTCATCCCATTCCCAAATTGATAGCCGATCTAAATCAGTACCATTTTCTATAAGAATATTAGAATTAAGTTGCCATTGCAAAATACCTTGTTGCTGCGGCGAAAGTTTTTCTTGATTAATAATCTGTTTTACAGCTTCAGTAACAGAAATATCGCTGTCTAAATTTTCCGATATCGCTTTAGCTTGCTTCATAACTCTCTGATACAGAGAATCAGCACTTTTAATCTCTTTTTCCCCTAACAGCTTACCATTATTCCCATAAACTTGAAGGTTATCATAATCAGTAGGTAGAATCCGAATCTGGGAATCTCGTGCTAATTTACCAATAGGATTATTATTAATCCCATGAATCCAAGAAGCTCCCAAGTCAACGGGTAAACCAATACTTTCATCAGTAAAAATTCGTCCACCAATACGATTTCTCGCCTCTAAAACAGTCACCCGAAAACCCTTAGATTTAAGTATACGAGCAGTAGCCAACCCAGCAACACCCGCACCAATAACAAGAATATTTGCACCACTAGACTTAGCTATTTCCTGACATCCCAAGACGGCAAAAGCCGAACCAACAAAAAGACTTAGTTGCAGGAAATCTCTACGTTTATACAGCATAAACTGAAAACTATTCCTTATCTACTAACTCCTATTAAGGCTTTATTTTATTTTCCTTTTCTCTCTGCTTCGTCTGCGAGGAAAACGAGTCACTAAATTATCTTTAAATACTAAACCTAATTAAAGGGTGGACAGATAAACCCATCCACCCAACTAACTACTTAGCTACAGGTTCCCTAGCCAAAAACTTCTCCAATTCCGTCAAAGCATCAGCATCAACCTTAGTCTGCATCGGACAGAACTTAGGCCCGCACATCGAACAGAATTCAGCAGTTTTATAGATATCTGCTGGCAAAGTTTCATCGTGATATTCCCGTGCGCGTTCAGGGTCTAAAGACAACTCAAATTGACGATTCCAATCAAAATTGTAACGCGCCTTCGAGAGTTCATCATCGCGATCGCGAGCACCATGTCGATGACGCGCAATATCCGCCGCATGAGCTGCTATCTTATAAGCAATCAACCCATTTCTGACATCCTCAGCATTCGGTAAACCCAAATGTTCCTTCGGTGTTACATAGCACAACATCGCCGTACCATACCAACCCGCCATCGCCGCACCAATTGCAGAGGTAATGTGGTCATATCCCGGTGCAATATCTGTCACCAAAGGCCCCAAAACATAGAAAGGTGCTTCCGAGCACTCTTCCATCTGTTTCTTAACATTAAACTCAATTTGATCCATCGGTACGTGACCAGGGCCTTCTACCATCACCTGCACATCATGTTCCCAAGCTTTGCGAGTTAAATTCCCCAAAGTTTTGAGTTCAGCTAATTGAGCTTCATCAGAAGCATCATGAGTGCAACCAGGACGGAGAGAATCACCTAAACTAAAAGAAACATCGTATTTCTTAAAGATTTCAATGATTTCATTGAAGTGAGTGTAAAGAGGATTTTGCTTGTGATGATGTAACATCCAACGAGCTAAAATACCACCGCCGCGAGAAACAATACCTGTAAGCCGATTTCTCACTAATGGCAAATGCTCAATCAAAATTCCGGCGTGAATAGTTTGGTAATCTACTCCTTGCTGAGCGTGTTTTTCGATGATATGCAGAAAGTCATCTGCCGTCAGATTTTCAATTGTCCCGTGTACGCTTTCTAGTGCTTGATAGACAGGAACGGTACCGATAGGAACAGGCGAAGCTTTGATAATGGCCGTGCGAATTTCGTCCAAATTGCCGCCGCCAGTGGACAAATCCATGACAGTATCAGCACCATATTTGACCGCTAATTTTAGCTTATCAACTTCTTCTTGAAGATTGGAAGAATTGGGAGAAGCACCGATATTAGCATTGACCTTGCACTTTGAGGCAATACCAATCGCCATCGGTTCTAAATTGGTGTGATTAATGTTAGCAGGAATAATCATTCTTCCCCGTGCCACTTCTTCACGGATCAAATCCGGCGGGAGATTTTCCCGATTGGCAACATACTGCATTTCTTCAGTAATTACACCTTGACGAGCATAGTGCATTTGACTAACATTACTATGCCCCTGCCGTTTGGCGATCCATTCGCTACGCATATTCTATTTCCTCGATAAACAGCTTCCCTCCGCTGGTATTACCCAGACTCAGGTTCTAAGGGTGTTTCTCAGCCTGGATATCCAGGCACCCCTAGCTTAAGTTGTTAATTATATCACTGATTGCACTGTCGATGAGAGCTAATAAGGAAATCTTAATATTGAGAGATAGATGAGGAGATAGCGAGATGCGATCGCGTTTCTAAGCTGAGTTCGAGAGTTATGCTAAGTACAAGACTAGATAAAACCAATTATGGAGAGCAGTTTTAGGCAAAATCTTCAAGGAAGAGCTTGAATATAGGTACTACATTCCTCCCTCTCTTTTGACTCCTGCTTGTCACTAAATAAATCCTCGTAAATAGCCTGTGCCACAGCATAACTAAAATTAACAGGAACCGCATTCCCAATCATTTTATAACCAGCAGCTAAGTTATGATAGTAAAAAATGAAATTGTCAGGGAATGTTTGAATTCTAGCACACTCCCTAACCGATAATCTTCTGTAAGATTGCACGGAATTAACATCAAATATCCATTCATCTTTCCCCACCCGAATCATCTTATTTGCTTGCGGGTGAATTGGCGCGTGGCGACCACCTGCTTGAATGGTAAAAGACGGTTCATTCCAACAGCGAACTCGGTTGCGCGACATATACATACTTGAAAAACCTCCTGTCATATATTCATGGTTAGGTACCAAGCAATCCTCGCCATTTGTTTTGTTAGGCGATAAAGCAGGAATTACCGATTCTTGCAAATCACCTATAGCATCTTTTAGAGTAAGAATGCGTCGCGATTTCCCCACCAAATCAAAATTGAAACGCCTTTTCAAACTTAAGTGATAGCCAACAAAAATCACTCTTTTCCGGTCTTGAGGCACATTATAGTACATGGCATTGAGCAACTTGTAAGCGATGACATAGCCAGCTTCTTCAAAAGCAGCTAAAATATTACCAAATGCCAACTTGTGTTTAGTGTGTAGCATCCCAGAAACATTTTCCGCCACAAAAAATAAAGGTTGTTTCTCTTTAAGAATACGGACGTAATCTAAAAATAACTTACCGCGAGAATCATCGATACCTCGTTGCATTCCCGCCTCACTCCAACTTTGACAAGGCGACCCGCCAATAATTCCCGTACAGTCAGGTATTTCTGCTGAAGAAATTGCTCTAATATCGCGCTTGTCAAGAAATGTATGCGGGTGGTTATTTTCGTAGGTTTCCCAGATCTCTTTATCGTACTCTGAAGCCCAGATGACATTAAAGCCAGCTTTAGAAAAGCCTAAATCTAGCCCTCCACAACCTGAAAATAAAGCTACAATTGATTTATCCTTATCGCTGAACATTTCTGTCAATCCTTCGGCTATAATTGAGTGATTTTAATTTAGTAAACTAGCTAGCACGCTAATTGTCAACTCATTTTATCAACTTAGTAATTTCCTGTAACCGCTCTCAATTACTGTAGGCTTGAATGTCTGCTCTAATAACTCGTGCAGACAATTATAGTTAGACAAGAAATCATTTTAACCCAATATCCAATCAATACTCACTTCAAAATCAGGAAAAGCCAACGGTGAAACCATTTCTCCCCGCTCAAACCTTTGCATTAAACCATAACCATTTGCCATCGGTTCGCGGTAAACTTCTAAACAATTAGCCTCAAGATCCCACAGCCAAACTTCGCGAATCCCAGAACGAGCATAGTTAGGTACTTTCACATCGCGATCGAAATCAATAGTGCTATCAGAAACCTCGACCAAAAGCAAAATTTCAGACGGCATTGGATGCGCTGTTGCGTAGTAATCAGCACGAGGTTGTAGCAATACTAAATCTGGCTGAGGTTCAGTTCTTTCTGTCAATTGAATTGGGTCTTGAACATCCAAAATAGCTGCTTCTTCTGGAATCACGCTAAAACGGCGAATCAGTCGCCGTACACAAGTCGCATGACGAGTTCCAATTGCAGCCATTTCAATAATCTCCCCTTCTATTAATTCTACTCGGTCATTATTCGCAAAAATACCAGCCTCAATCATTAGGTGATATTCCTGCACTGTGAATAGCCGTTTTTGCATCTGAACAGACATAATTATTCTCCTGTTTCAGTATTTAATATTATTTTAACATTGTCACCAGTAATATTTAACCTACTAACTGGCTAATATCCCTAACCCAGGATCAAATCAACACTCACATTAAAATCAGGAAAAGCCAAGGGTGAAACCATTTCTCCCCGTTCAAACCGCTGCATTGAACTATAGCCATTAGCCGTCGGCAAACGGTAAACTTCTAAACAATTAGCCTCAAGATCCCACAGCCAAACTTCGCGAATCCCAGAACGAGCATAGTTAGGTACTTTCACATCGCGATCGAAATCAATAGTGCTATCAGAAACCTCGACCAAAAGCAATACTTCTGATGGCATTGGATGTGCTGTAGCGTAGTAATCAGCACGAGGTTGTAACAATACTACATCAGGCTGAAGTTCCGTTCTTTCTGCTAACTGAATTGGGTTTTGGATAGCAAAAGTAGTCAAATCTTCGGGAATCAAGCTGAACCGCCGCGCGAGGCGGTTTACACAACTTGCATGACGAGTTCCAATAGCTGCCATTTGGATAATTTCTCCTTCTATCAATTCCACTCGGTCATCTTCCCCCAAAATGCCCGCTTCACCCATTAAGTGATATTCTTGTACTGTAAATAGTCGTCTTTGCATCTGAACAGACATAACTATTCTCCTTTTTTAGTATCGAATCTAATTTCACCATTGTTGCCAGTAATATTTAACCTACTAACTGGCTAATATTCCTAACTCAATATCAAATCAACACTCACTTCAAAATCAGGAAAAGCAAATGGTAAAAATATTTTTCCTCCTTCAAATTTTTGGATTGAACTATAGCCATTAGCAGTAGGCAAACGATAAACTTCTAAACAATTAGCCTCTAAATCCCATAGCCAAACTTCCTGAATCCCAGAACGAGAATAGTTAGGTACTTTCACATCGCGATCGTAATCAACAGTACTATCAGCAACTTCTACCAAAAGCAAAATATTTTCACTATTTGGCAAAGCTGATTCATAAAAATCAGCACGAGTTTGTACTAAAGCAATATCAGGGTGTGGTTCCGATTTATCATCAAGACAAATCGGATTTTGTACCCGGACAATAGCACGTCTTCGTACTCGTTCGCAAAAGAAATTTGCAAGGCGATCGACACGGGCGGCGTGACGTTTACCAATTGCTGCCATTTGAATAATTTCTCCTTCTATGAGTTCCACCCGTTCATTATTACCAAAAATACCAGCCTCACCCATTAAGTGATATTCTTGTACTGTGAACAGCCGTCTTTGCATCTGAACAGACATAACTATTCTCCTTTCTCAGTAGTTGACATAAGTTTACCATTTTTGCCAGTAATATTCAACCTATTGTATTAGTAAAGTACAACAGGCAATAGGTAAGATTGATTATTGTCTAGATTACGATCCTGTGATAACTTAAAAAAAATCCTTCGTTACCTAATCATGAACAGATCGCATCTATTTCTAGCCACTCTCACTTCCATAATCCTAGCGATCGGAGTTACTGGCAAAGCTTTACTACAGCCAGCGCCTCCCGTTCCCCCTCCGCCTCCGCAATCTCCACCGCCAACTCAAAAACCCAGTCAAAACCCCAGTCAAAAACCCCCATTACCGAATGAGAAAGTTGCATTACCCGATCCAGAAGCATTGTTAGAGATGGCAGCGAATTTGGTTATCAAAAAATACCAAAACACTTCCTGTGAAGAGTTAGCAAAAATGAAACCCCAGTCCAATAGAAATTCCCCAACTGCCGACACACCAGAAGCAGTTGTCCAGGCGAAGGCGATTGAAATGTTGCGGCAGAATCCTGAGATGCGGAAGAAATTTATCAATCGAGTTGCTGCGCCAATTGCTAATAAAATGTTTGATTGTAAAGTCATTCCCTAAAGAGGATCGAGCCATGAGAAAACCACATTTATTATTTCTAGTTGCTTTAACTTCTATGGCAATAGTTGCAAGTTCCTGTGCAAACACGCCCAAGGAAGCTTTGTTGGATATAGCCGCCAATCTCGCTATTGAAAAATACCAAAAAGCTTCCTGCGAAGAAGTCGCCCAGATGCAACCTCAGTCTCAGTCTGCACCAGCTTCACAAACTGAGGCGGGGAAAAAAGCCGATCTTGAGGCAAAAGCTATGGAAATGTTACAGAAAAATCCTGAGATGCGTCAGCAATTTATCAATCGAGTTGCCGGGCCAATTGCCAATAAAATGTTTGAATGTAATCTAATTCCCTAGCTTTGTATTATTCTCACCCAAACTTAGGGGAGATGCGGGAATATCTCCCCCGATAAAATCATCCTTTCCTCGTTTCCATGTGGAGTCCGGTAGAGTTTTCAACAATAAAAAACCACCCCAAACGAGGTGGCATATAAACCAAATCTGGAAATGAAACACACTAGAAAAAGAAAAGTAAACTACTAACAGTCTTAGAGTATAGTAATTGAGGTTGATGCTGGATTACCGATAGTACCAGCCCCGAAACCTAAGTTCACAGTACCAGCAGTGCCACCTACAATATCAATCAATGAAAGGCTGACACTGGTTTGACCATTAGCAAAATTCACAGTACCACCGTTATTACTGGAGTTAGGGAGGAAAGTGCCGGAAACAGAGTAGTCAGTGAGGTACACAGGTTGACCACCACCCGGTGCTGCAATCAAAAAGTCAATTGATGCTGTACCCACACCGCTTGGTCGATTAATTGTAAAGCTTCCAGTACCACCGTCAGTCGTAGGCGAAACAGACGTACCGTAGAAGAATCCATTACTTGCCCCACCGCTGCTGTCTAGAATTGATAGAACCGCTGCTGAGGGACTAGCAATAGAACCACCGCTGAGGAATAAGTTGACAGTCTCAGTCAACTCTGGCACAGTATCATTGATGATCGGCACACCAACCGTCGCACTAGCTTGACCAGCGGCAAAGTTCACTGAGACAGTGCTGATACCAACGTAATCAGGCTGAGAAGCTGTAGCCGAACCATCAGCAGTGCTGAATAGAATTGTTGCTGCCTTTGTCAAATCGCCAGAACGATTAATTGTGACGTTAGCAGTGCTACCTTCATTACCACTGTAAGTAGCGGCACTAAAGAAGAACACACTAGGGCCAGTAGTTGATGTCGTTGGAGTTGGAGTCGGTGTCGGAGTCGGAGTCGGTGTCGTTCCCGTTGACGCAACATTATTAATTGTCAAGATAGACGGATTGCTGCCTACAGTACCCCCACTGAGCACCAAGTTCACAGTTTCCGCACCTTCAGTCAAGGTATCAGTCAAGGCTGGAACTGTGAAGCTGGCGCTATTTTGTCCAGCCGCAAAGTTCAGCGAACCCGCTGCAACCGTGTAGTCAGGTGCAGTTCCACTAGAACTAGCCGAACCATCAACAGTGGCGTAATTAATCGTAGCCGCCGCAGTACCGCCAGTGCGAGTCACCGTAATCGTTGCTTGGCCACCTTCATTCACAGTGTAATTAGTCTGATCGAACTGGAAAACACTGGTTGGAGTCGGAGTTGGAGTCGGAGGAGTTGGAGTCACCCCCGTTCCACCATCAGAAATCGTCAGCGTTGCGGGATTGACAGTACCGACATTGCCATTGTTCAGGAAGACATTTACCGTCTCAGAGCCTTCACTAAGCGCATCATTTATAGTCGGGATACTGAAAGTCGCGCTAGTTTGACCGGCCGCAAAGTTCAGCGTACCTGTAGTTGGGGTATAGTCCGCAGGAGAAGAAGCCGAACCGTCAACAGTACCGTAGCCAATAGTTGCAGCACTCGCAGTATCTCCCGTCCGCAGAACTGTCACCGTACCGGCAGTACCTTCAGGAGTAGAGTAATTACTGGTACTAAAACTGAAAATACTTGAAGCAGTGGTTCCCGGCGTAGGTGTAGGCGTAGGGCTAACTGTAGTTGCCTGGTCGGAAATAACTAGGTTGGATGCAGGCAAAGTACCCAGGGTTGCGCCACCAGTTGGAGCCTGAAGTTGCAGAATCGCTGTTTCAGTTCCTTCAGCTATACCATCAGCCGTAAGATTAAAGCTGATTTGGGCCGAAGTTTGTCCGTTAGCAAAATTAACTGTCAGAGGCTGTGAAACTGTGAAGTCATTAAGGCTGGCTTGATTATTGCTTCCCCCCGGAGCAACGGTATAGTTAACCGATATTGCGCCTTGGCTGCCACCGGTACGGAAAACACCAACGCTAACGGTGCTGCCTTCTGTACCGCTGTAAGTAGGCTGACCGAAGTTCAAAATGCCAGGGCCAGAAGTCCCCGTAGGGGTCGGAGTTGGTGTTGGGGTTGGTGTCGGGGTGCCGACGGACTGGAACCAGGCAGGATTCGCGCTCAGTTGAGCAGCGGTAAAACCTACCATATTGACTAAATACTCGCCAGTTCCTACATCGCGAACTAGGGTGTTGCCGATGCTAATGCCGTTAAAACCTGTGCCCTCGATGAACTGGAGATCGCTAAATTGCAAGCCGCCGAACAACTGAATAATATCGTTGCCGTTGGTGCGAAAATCTGTGATTACGTCGGCATCGGAGACGTTGGGGCCGCCAGTTGTAGCAGTTGGTTTGCCGTCGCCCACCCGCCCGATCCCGAAAATATCGCTGCCGCCACCGCCGCTCATTGTATCGGAACCAAGGTCGCCGTAGAGGATATCATCCCCAAGGTCGCCTAGTAGTTGGTCGTTGTTTTTGCCCCCGTACATCGTGTCATTGTCTTTGCCACCGAACATGGTGTCGTTACCGTCGTTGCCAAAGACGCTATCGTTACCGATGTCGCCTCTAACTAAGTCAGTGCCTTTACCGCCGTAAACTTGGTCATCGTCTTTACCGCCATAGACTGTATCGGTACCGTCGTTGCCGTTACCAATGTCATTGCCGGGGCCGGCGAAGATTAGGTCATTTCCATCTATGGCATTGAGAACGTCGTTGCCGTCAAGACCGTTAAGGGTGTCATCACCGATTAATTCAATTAGAGAAATTGTCCTACCGTCAGAGAGATTTCCAGGAAGAACATCCGGGCCGAGAGTACCATTTATATTGGGCATTTTGTGAACTCCACAGGTTAGTTATTTGTGCCTTTGGTAGAAGCACCTGTAGAGATTTATCTAGGAAAATGTCTTGAGCTTAAATTAAGATGCTCTGGAATTATTTGTTCCATTTCTACTTTAGAAGTAATGGTGTCGAAAAGGTTCCTGGATGAGTTGTTTTTTTTAGATGGGAAGGGCAGTAAGGTTGAATTCTGGAAAGAGATTATTATGAAGATCGCCTAAATTTTCCTGGTGGAATTTTTAAGTAAAATTACGTAAAAGCTGAAGCTAAATTAGACTAAGGCAAGTAGGAAAGAGGATTATAAGTAAGTAGTAAAAAATTAACTCAAGAGTTGTTTGGCGGTTGAAACCGCTACTATACAAACAAAGTCCGCCTACGCGGACTAAGAAATAAGGGTGATATTTAAGCAGGATTGGTAGGTGTTATTTTAATTGACAATTAGCAATTAACAATTACAAATTAGCAATTAGCCTGCAATCTTGTAACTGATAACTGTTATAGTAACCTTCTTGGCAGTTAGGACGTTATGATTTCCTACCCCATAGATTCTCTGCTCTTATTCCCTTCTTCCCTGCTTCCCTTATTCCCTTCTTCCCCTAATCCCTAGCCCCTAGCCCCTAGTTGTATAAGCTAGTGGCAAAAAAATTACATTGAAACTGCTGACCGAGATTCAGTGCTACTGTTTTGTTGCACTGAATTATCAGGGTTTCTGGCTGAATTTTGTTGGATGGAAATGGCTTGGCTCAAGGATGCTACTGCTTCTGAATCCTGTTTTAATTCTGATAGTAGGGCTCCTCGATCGCGCCAAGCTTGGGCGTTGTCTGGCTTGATGGCGATCGCTTTGTCGTAGCAAATCATTGCTTCTTCGTACTGTTTTAGTTCTGAGAAGGCTGTACCTCTGTGTCGCCAAGCATCGTAGGATTCGGGTTTGATCGCAATTGCTCGATCGTAAGCTGCGATCGCTTCTTCATATTCCTGCAATTTTGCGAAGGTTTCGCCTTTGCCAAACCAAGCTTCGTAGCATTGAGGCTGAATGGCTATAGCTTGTTCGTAAGATGCGATCGCTTCTACGTACTCTGATAATCTCCCGAAAGCTACGCCTCGGTTGTGCCAAATTTCGTGGTCGTTTGGCTGGATTGCGATCGCGCGATCGTAAGAGCCGATCGCTTCTTCGTATTGCTGCAATTTCCCTAAGACTGCACCGCGATTGTACCAAACTTCGTATTTATCGGCGTTGAGGGCGATCGCTTTGTCGTAGGAGGCGATCGCGTCGCTGTAGCGCTGCAATCTCCACAGCATATTACCTCGATTGTACCAAGTCTCGTACCGATCGGCTCCGATCGTCAAAGCTTGGTCGTAGGAGGCGACAGCTTCTGCGTAGCGCTGCAATTTCCCTAGCATGGCGGCTCTGCTGTGCCACACTTCGGGATCGTCGGATTTAATACTCAGGGCTTTTTCGTAGGAGGCGATCGCCTCTTGATAACGCTGCAATCTTCCCATTGCAGCGGCGCGGTTGTGCCAAGGGCCGTATTCTTCTGGTTTGAGGGCGATCGCTTGGTCGTAGGCCGCAGCAGCTTCTTCGTAGCGCTGTAATCTCATTAAAACGTTACCACGATTGTACCAGGCTTCGTAATACTCGCGATTGAGTCCGATTGCCTGATCGTAACAGGCGATCGCTTCTTCCAGTCGCTGCACTTTTACTAATACGTTCCCTCGATTATACCAAGCTGCATCTATGTCGGCATTCATTAAAATTGCCTTCTCAAAACTTATCAGCGCTTCCTGATAACGACCTTCCAAATAAAGCGCTTCTCCTTGTTTTACATAATCGTCAGCAATTAAACTTTCTTGGGGTTTTTGGAAGGGAACAACGTTCGATCGGGAATTATTAGCCTCTGACTGAGATTCTGATTGTATAGCTTCCTGCCTCGCCGCAGTCGGAATCTGAGTCAGTTCTTGCATAGTTTGTGCCTTGGTTTGATAAACTTCTGTCAGCAAAACTTGCAAGTGCATTAAAAACTGCGATTTTAGGGTTTCAATTTGGTCAATAGAAGACCTTGAAAGTTCGGCTTCTCTGGCTATAAATTCAACAGACTGTTTAGCCGCACTCATTTGAGCTTCTAATTCTTCTTTTAATCTTTGAGAAAGTTGGCTAGAAGTTTTCAGCTCTGATTCCATTACTCCAATGCCTCTAAGCCGCTTATTCGCATCGGCAATTAACTCTCTGACTACCAGTCTCCGCACTAGCCAAAAGAAAGCAATTGTTACACCAGGTAAAAGAGTGGAAACAATTAATAAAGCATTGAGAAGAGTGACGGTATTGTTAAAAGCACCCTCAGACTGAGGATCGGTATTGGTGCGGAGAGCGATCGCATCCATCGCCTCGCGAACTTGGGGACTGCGATCGGCACTGTATTCTACCAGTTTTGCCAGCCAAGTTTCTTCGATCGCGGCCGCGATCGCATCCTGACTTGGTACTGTCGCCATGCCTACATTCGCCATTGCCACCGATTTTGCTGTTACAGAAAACTCAGGTTGGGCAGCCATTAGCCATCCCTCTGAAGCTTCCAGCCTCGCATTGCTACCAGTAAATTGTTCGCTGGCAAGGGTTTCAGGAGCGCTAACAGACTGAATCGGTACAGGTGCATTATCGCCAGCGCGATCGGCTTTGTAGTTCCCTTGGGGCGTATCGGGATTAGGGATTGGAGAGTTAGCAAAGCTGCTGCCTTCGCCAGTGAAATTCTGGGATGCGAGGGCAGCCAGAGTCAAAAGAGCCACTTTCTTGAACTGCATAAACCTTAACTCACTTGTGAGAAAGTAGTACTTGGCAGCAACGCACCCTCGCGATCGCGCTAATAGGTAACAGCTTTCGCTCCCCATGCCCATCCTGTTAGGGTTTGCCGCAATGATTGTGAGAAAATGGGTGGGTGCTAACTCCAAAATACGCAGCTCTTATAGCTCTTCAGGACAACTGGAAAAATATAGCAACCGCTTTTAGCGGTTAGGGGCTAGGGATAGGGGCTAGGGAAGAGGGGGAAGATGGGGAGGATGGGGAGGATGGGGAAGATGGGGAATTAGCAATTAGCAATTAGCAATTAGCAATTAAGTAGTTGGACAAAAATAAATAATGTCATTGCGAGCCCAGCGAAGCAATCCCAAACCCCTGCGATTGCTTCACTTCACTATCGTTCCGTTCGCAATGACATGGTTGCGTTTATTTATGTCCGACTACTTATACAGCGGTGCCAAAACAGGCTGGCGCTCTTGAATTTTAGCTGCCTCTGACTCTGACTCAGTGCAGTAAACTTCACAAGAATTGTTCGGGCTCTCAATCAGCTTGATTTTATGTAGCTGTGCTCCTAACTCGCGGATGGGCGATCGCAACAACTCGCGAATATAAATCGCAATATTTTCCGCCGTCGGCACAACCTCAGCAAAATAAGCTATATCTTTGTTTAAAAAGGTGTGATCTAACGGATCGACTACATATTCGTCAATCGCCTTTTGTAAAGCTCCCAAGTCAACAATCATACCCGTGCGTTCGTCCATTTCGCCTTTGACGGTTACTTCTAAGTGATAATTGTGACCGTGACCATTAGGGCGAGCACACTTGCCATAAATCTCGCAGTTTTCCTCATAGCTAAGTTTAGGATGAGCGAGTCTGTGAGCGGCGCTAAAGTGGGTGCTGATAGTCAGATAAGCTTCCATTCCGTTTCCTAAATAATCTGCCCAAAGTTCGGGGTGTTCAAACAGTTGAATACGAGTCAAAGGTAAGTGCGGTGCGAGGCGCTGCCAAATTACCCTAGCAATGTTTTCAGTGGTTGGCAAAGTTTGCTCAAACTCTGGCCATGCTTGGTTGAGATAGGAAAAGTCGAGATGATTGGTGACTTCCCGCTTGATGACGTGCTTGACATTTGACAAGTTGAGCACCATGCCGTAGCTATCGAGTTCGCCTATCATCGAAACGTATAGGACGTAATTGTGCCCATGTCCCGGTGCGCGTGCTGTGGGGCCAAAGCGATCGCTGTTTTCGGCTGCACTCAATTCTGGCAACCAGTAGCGGTGACTCGCTGAAAATTGTGCCCGCCTATTTATAACGCATTGCATAAACGCAGTGGGTATTATATTGTTAAGTTCTGTAAATAAGTTTACACCTTTTTCAGGATAGTTTCCATCCTCGATCGGGATTTAGGGCGATCGCTATTGCATTATACTACACAGCTCAACTCGCGATCGCAGTAGTTTCAGAGTAGTAGGGACGCTCACAGCCGTTGCAGATGCGGTTCTGACATAATTATCAGGGAATTTTGTCACAGCAGTTATGAGTCAAAATTCTTCTCCAATAATTTACCAATTATCAATTATTAATGAATTGGATTGTCATAGAAACACAGCAAATGCTTAAAAGTTTTGATAAAGTATTTACAACGCCCCTGTTTTATTTAGGAGATAAACATCTATCTCTAAGTGCAATTGTCCAATTATTATTTTTAGCTTTAGCAGTATTCGTCATTGCTCGCGTTCTTAGCGAATGGATTAAGCGAGGACTACTGGTTCGCATGAAATTAGACCGTGGTAGTCGAGAAGCAATCGCTGCTTTGAGTACCTATATACTAGCTGCTTGCGGTCTAATCATCGTTCTGCAAAGTGCAGGTATTAACCTCAGATCCCTAACTGTAGTAGCGGGAGTTGTAGGTATTGGATTTGGCTTCGGATTGCAGAATCTAGCCAGCAACTTTATCAGTGGAATTACACTCCTCTTTGAACATCAGATTAGAGTAGGAGACTTTGTTGAAATTGACCACCTTGCAGGAACAGTAGAAAATATTTCGATCCGCTCTACAATTATCAGAACAATCGACGGTCTTTTTGTCATTGTACCTAACATAAAATTTGTTGAAAATAATATTATTAACTGGAGTTATAAAGATCCTAAATGCCGCATTCGCGTTCCCGTAGGGGTTGCTTACGGAACCGATCCATTATTGGTCACAGAAGTTTTATTAGTTGCGGCCCGCATGGAACCAAATGTTTTATCTCATCCCTCTCCCAAAGTATGGTTCCAAAAGTTTGGAGATAGTGCTTTAAACTTTGAGCTTTTAGTTTGGATTGACCACCCCCAAGAAAGCGATCAGATTAAAAGTGCTTTGAATTTTCTGATAGAACATGAGTTGCGTAACCGAGGTATTGAAATCCCATTTCCTCAGCAAGATTTGTGGTTGAGGAATCCGCAAGAGTTAAACAAATTATTTCGTTATAGCCATAGCGAAACTGAAATTACTGATGGTATAGCATTCGCCCAAAATAGCTCTATTTCCGAGCAAAAGAAATCAAGCTCAAAATCGCTAAATCATTGGAATCTACGAGATTTATTACGGCGAGTAGCTTACTTTGAGCAATGTACAGATTTGGAACTACGGCAACTAATTGAATACGGGTATAGACAACTGTTTCCAGCAGGACAAACTATATGCCAGGAAAACGATCCCGGTGATTCTTTTTATATTATTCTTTCCGGTACGGTAGAAGTGCTTTCTCAACGTGCTGATAAATATATTGCTACTATTCATGAAGGCGAGTTTTTTGGCGAGATATCTTTGCTTTTAGGAACACCTCGTTCAGCAACAGTTAGAGCTATGGAAGATTCAATTTTGTTTGTTGTAGAGCGTCATGACTTGCAAAAACTTTTAGTAGAGCAACCAAGTTTAGCAGATCAAATTGCTAAAAAATTATCGGAACGCAAACAAGCATTGCAAGCTTTGGGATTATTCGATGAAAGTTCCTCAGAGCAAACACCTTTTATTAGAATACGTAAGCGAATTCAAACTTTATTTGGGATTTAATAAGAAGAAGGAAGAAGGAAGAAGGAAGAAGGATTTAGTTATCTAGGAGAGAAGGAAGAACGCTTATACAGCCAACTTTTTAGCCATCGGTATCTTCTGTTTAAGTAGGTGGATTTACTTACAAAATCTCTTTAAGAGTAGCTTGTGCCTCCCGTCGCAATCTACCCGCTATTTTAAAGAGCTCTTGACCTGTATGCAAGTAGCGATCGTCATAGTTAAGCGCGAACATTTCTAAATCTTCAATTCCATCTGAAACGTGATTGAGACAGTAATAAAACTGAGCAGCAACTCCTGCTAAATTAGGCGGATTTGGCATAGAACGAAAAAGACTATAAGCCTTTTTAAGAAAGTCGCGAGAGGTGTCTAAATAAATTTGAAATGCTCCTAAAAGTTCGTCGTCAAAAGGATCTGCTGATAATTTCTCTATTTCCTTCTTTAGAGGAGTAAGAATGTGGGTAAGCATTCGATTAACTGGCTTATAGACTTTTTTGAGCCATTGTTCTATTTGCTCATCGGCATCCTGTCCAGTTTCTTTTTTGCGATAGTTATGGCGAATGTCTGGCTTCGGCTGTTGAGGTTTTTCCGAAAGTTCTCGATCGTAATAATGTCGCCGCTGAGGATCTCCTAACACTTCATAAGCTGCATTTAGGCGAATTATTTGCTCGTGACCTGCTGTTTCCTTATTGCTATCGGGATGTAATACCTTCACCAAACGGCGATAGGCTTGCTTAATTTCAGCTTGAGTTGCTGTTGGGTTGATATTTAGGGTTTTGTAGTGGTTAGTAGTAGCGCCCACGCTTGCTTTGCCTCAAAAAAATATAATTAATTCCGTAACGCCGCCC
>NZ_JAQMUA010000072.1:0-8407 GCF_028330895.1 Kamptonema animale CS-326
CGCCTAGTCTCTGCGATTGCTTCGCTTCGCTCGCAATGACAGATAGCAATTAAATCTCACCTTCTAAAATTTGATTAACTGTTAGATTAAGTTCGCCAAAGGTAGGAGAAATGAGGCGATCGCTATTTGTAAAAACAGCTTCCTCATACCATCCTTCAGAAAGAGTAAAAATAGTAATTTTTGCTTGTAACGGATCGACAATCCAATATTCAGAAATATTTAGAACGCAATATTCGGCACGTTTGGCGCGGTAGTCAATACTTTTAGTTGATTCGCTGACAATTTCTACTACTAAAAGCGGTGGCGGTTCATTGAGAAGAATAACAGCCTCGCGGTTTTGCAAGTTTCGCCATTGTTCTTTAGGAATAACAACTAGATCGGGAATGCGAACCGTATCCCAGCGATCGCCGCGCGGAGATTGAACGCCAATCGCCATTTGTTTAGATACCCAATCCCGTCCCATTCTAGCAATCTCGTTGCGAAATTGAGTATTAAGAAAATCGACAACTTCACCATGTTTTCCAGTTCCCAGTGCCATTGAAACTAATTCTCCTTTAACTAATTCATAGAGAATATCTGTGCCGTCATTATGGCGCAGATACTCTTCTAGGGTAAAGCGTTGGGTTGTGGCAGTCATCTGATTTGGTGTGGTTGGGGATGATTATATTTTACTACTTTATGATTTTTTTGCCAAGGCGATCGCGCCTGTAGAAACTGCTAGTAAATCTCCTTTTTCATTAGTTACTTGGTAATTGGTAATTGGTAATTGGTAATGGCTAATTGCTAATTTCATGTGTAGTAACAACTAACAACCAACCACTAACCACTAACCACTAACAACTATCTAAATCTGGGTAATTCAATTTCAGCTAGCGATCGCCGTTTTTTACCAGGGCCCGGCGAATAGGTGATCGATGCTACCCAGTCAGCTTTCCCCACAAAAATCGGCTCTGCTGTCCATTGGGGATTTTCAGGTAATCGCGTTTCGGCTGAATCTGAAAATGGAGATGCTCTAAATGCTTCCCACTCATTGGGATTTGGGGTATCTTCCAGTTCCGGTTCAGCTTCCGCACTGAGAAATGGATTCTCCATTGTCGGCTCTATATGCCAGTAGGTTTCCACCTCATGCAGTTGATTACTGGATGCTTCTAATAATGTGCTCACAATCGGATTTTCTTGGGGAAAAGAAGGCGCTTTTGGTTCTTCTAAGGCTGGCTTTTCGGGAATTGACTCCGGTTTCCCTGACCAAGGTTTGACTGGTGAAGCTTGAGGTTTCAATTGTACTTCTGTATTCTGGCCTTTGGGTGTAGCCATCACAGCTTCAGATGGGGTGGGAGTATTGTCATCTGCACTTTCTGATGTCTGAGTTTTGAGTTCTGACTTGATCAGATGAGGCATCTCTAAATACCTTTCTAAAGCTGCTTTGAATTGTAGGGTGTGGCGTTGCTGGCGATGTAGGCGCGATCGCAGTTCCCGACAACTATTTTCTGTTTGTACTACCAGATGTTGCTGTTCGCTGTAACGCTGCTGAGTCAAGGCACATTCTCGCTCGATTACAGCAATGCGGGTTTGGCTGCTTTGTACCTGTGCTGTTAAAGTTTCTATTAAAACTTCTTGGCGTTGGATAATTTGATTGACTTGTTCTTGTTTGCCGAACAACTTGGTTATTTGTTCCTGAGCGTCGCCTAGTTCAGCAATGCGTTGCTCTAGTAAGGTTTCTTTCGCCTCTAATGCGTTTTGGGACTCAATCAGTGCTGTTTCTAGTTCCGCTATCCGCTGCATTAAATCGCGGTTGCACTCATGCAAGGCTTGAACCAAAGTTGTAGGAGATTCAGCTTTACTTGGAGTCTCTGGTGAAAAATGAATGGTGCGATCGCGATCGCGGACTGTCCAAGGAGATATGGGGGAAGGAGAATCAGTTGGTATCGCTCTAGCGGACAATTCTCCTGTTTCCTTCTTCAACTTCCCACCTTTAACAGACTTGGTAGGAATTGCATCTACGCTGATGGCGTTGGGGAAATTGACTGTTTCCCACTCCTCTTCAGGTTGTTCTGGGAGAGTCGGTTGACTGGTGGCTAGTTTTACTGCTTGGGGATCTTTCGACTCGCCGGCATTTTTTGCCACATCTGTCAGTGAGGAAGGAGTAGCTGGCGGTAAAACGCTAGCATCGGATTCGATCGTCAGGAAGCGCGGGGGCTGATTTCCAGGAAGATCAGCTTCAGGCATAAGTTTAGTCCCAATTTTGACACTTCCACCTCTAAAGGGGATGGAATTCTTTAGAAGTTTCACTCTAAAATATCCCTAATGCTAGGGTTCTTGGGCGCAATCCTTTGGCCAAAAATGGCGGTTTGCTATCCTAGTCTTGCAACTAGCTCCTCAAGAGTTAAGTTTTCCCCAGTATTGGGGTAAGTTTTAAAGACTTAACTTGTCTATTTTCTGGATTCTACTGAATTGTACTCAAAAAATCAACCTATCGGGCTGGATTTTCCCTTACGCCGGATTTACATATTATCGGACTTACGCATGGACTCCCAGAAACCGGGTTTTTGCGATCGTATGTGAGTCCGGGCGAAGTATTTTAGTCTAAAAACTGCTGGTTGAGCGAAAGTCGAAACCCGGTTTCTTTGGTTGGATGCGTCAGTCCCGATCTTACTTCTGTAACTCAGCATTACCAGCGGTTCCAGTCCCTCGGAACAGTGGCTCTACATAAATTAAGTAATGGGAAAAGGAATCAATATGGTACTTGAAATGGGAGTCAGCCTCTATCTTTTGAGGAGAGAGGTTTAGAGAAAGGTCAAACCTGTGTTTCACAGAGTTAAAAACCTCTTTTTTGCTATGACTTCCCGAATTTAGCAATCAAAATATTCCGAAATATTGTTGATATTTGACAATAAACTCTCTAGCTTATCTACTTTCAAGAAAAAGACAATATTCTTCCCTGATTGCGATTTGTCTACAAACAATTTCACGTATTTTGATGGCAATATTTTGCTAAAACTATGGAGCTGTTGTTTGCTTTGCTCTTGAGCTTCTTCTATCTTGAATTGTATGTGACCGAGCAAGGCGATTGCATAAACGCTAGAGTTATTTTCCGACACCAATTGCTTTACCGTCCCTTCTCGGTAACTCGGTAGCATATAGGTAATTCCCCGCTCAACTACTGTGCTAATTACTCCCATAATACCGTTGAAGAAAATATTTCCCACCTCAGTCAAAGTTTCCTTTCTCAAGGCATTTTGGTCAAGGGTACGACGATCTTCACTGGCGATGGCATTCACCAGCAAGGCGGCGCTATCTTTAGGGAAAATTAACTGAGCGCTGCCCTGAAATTCTCCACTGAATATGAGTTCCATTGCTACAATCCGCTCTGTACCGAGGCTTTTCTCCAGTTCAGCTTGCAATTCCTGGGGGGACAATATTTCCAAGGGGTAAAGCTCCCAAAAAATCGGCATTTCTGTGATATAATTGAGCATATCAACTGCTCTATCTATGCCAATTTTAAACATTTTTTGCAAAGCTAATTTTTGCTCTTGATTGGGTTTCATAATATTTGTAAATTATCTCCTGCCCTACTTAAAAAGAGAGAATGTTAACAGTTAACAGTTGACAGTTAACAGTTAACAACTATTCACAACTCAAAACTTATAATTACCGCGTCTAAGGTTGGCGGCAAATCCCAAATACGGAGGTATAACCATGCAGAAATGTACTACCGCCGACAGGGCCGATTTCACCATTACAGAAAAAGCCAGTGAGAGGAATATTGTTGAGGTAGCGGCTGAACAGGCGGGAATCAAAGCTGGGTTCACCGTAAAGACCTTCGCCCCGCCCCATGCAGGAAAACATTAAGGCACCGGCTCTAGCGGCGACTGGGTTAAAGGGGGCTTCCCGCTGATAGCGAGCGAGTAGCATTTCTAGGTCTTCTGCGGAGGTACGGGCATCGCGGAGGTGGAATTGGATGCGTTGACCGGGGCGGACGCGATCGCCAATTGCAATGGCTCCTACCTTGGGGTCTACCCCCAGCAGATTGCGGATTAAAAAGTCTCCTTGGTCTAATTTCAGCTTAAATTCATCTCTGACTACCCCTACAAACAGAGAGTGCTGGGCTAATTCCCGATCTTCTTCGCTGAGAGTAGAAATTAAATCTCGCAAAGCTTCTAGAGGCGATTGTTTACGGCCGCTACCTGTTCGTTGCTCTAAACTCTCTTGCTCTTCAAGCCCCAGCAAAATATTACGCTCTCCTTCTGTAACTCTATAGGGTTGACCAATGGGCCGACAGCCTTGAGCTACAATCGTTTCCAAAACTATATTGCCGCTGAGGGCTACTCCCACAGTCCCTTCTCGGTAAAGTCGATAGTTACAAAATAGTGCTGCACTCCTCCCCATCCCATTCCCGCTAGCGAGTCCCCCGACTTTAGCTGAGCCGGGATAGGCATAATCTAACCCTTGGAGTAGGTCGTTAATTTTTGAGGAAAAGGGATCGGCTAATAAGATGAACTGGGGTTGCTCTTGGGCGGAAACGCCGATTTGTTCTACCCAAGTATCCGGGGGACTGTCCATGTCAGGAAGTTCTTCTGCTGCTATGTGAAAGGCTTTTACTTTTACCCCCGGTAAACGTGCCAGACTCAGGCTTAGGGCTGGCGTTCCTTCGACTTCTTCAGTTATACCGCCTCTATTCATGCCAATAACGCCCCCGCCTCCGCAATCAGCGATCGCAGCGGCCGGCAGGTATTCTTGCAGCAAGGGCATTAGGCGAGAATACTCGCTGGCAAAAGCAGACGATATAAACACCAACCCCAAATCTGCTGGCCCCTGCAATCCTTGCTGAGCTTGTTCTACAACTTCTTTGAGAGCAGCTTCTAAGGAAGGGCGGGTTGATAAGGCGCTGACCCACTGCATTTCGCTTGGCGCGTACATCTTGACACTCCTATAATTAATTTGCTTACAATTGCTCTTCTCACTAGGCTAACCTGGTTATGCCGCCGCAAGAGCGATTCGATCGGAGCAGATCCCACGCTGGGAAATCTTATGTTAAGATAAATTAACCTATGGATCTATTAAGGCTGTGAGGTCTCAACTTGGATTAGTGGCAAAATCTTAAAAGATAAAGCTTAATACAGTTGTGACACCCCAACTTAATGTATGAATAGTTGAGTAGCACTTCTAAAGCTACTATTGGTGGGCTAATTTAGCCCAATCTGCAACTGGAACCTCTAACCAAATTTCAGACGGGAGAAGTTTCTCCTAGTGATTAATCTCCTAATGATTAAAGTGACTGAGACAACATCCATGAATAACATCCAAGAAAAAATTGACGAAGAACTCGCAAACGCTCGTGCTGTATGCGATGTTAAAGGCGGTGCGTCAGGTGAATGCGCGGCAGCATGGGATGCAGTTGAAGAACTGCAAGCTGAAGCTTCCCACCAGAAGCAGAATAAACCAAAGAATTCATTTGAGAAATATTGCGACGATAACCCCGATGCGGCTGAGTGCCGATTATATGAGGATTAAAATTCGCAACTGTCAGCTATCAGCCTAGTTTGCTTCTGGAGTTGAACTTCTTCTTTGATACGGACAAACTCAATTAAGGTGAAGGCTGACGGAGCAATGTTTAGACCCTAAAGCTGGCAAGCCTTAGCAAGCAACTGGGATTTGAGAAAGGTATTCCAGTTGCTTGTTTTATTTGTTTAGTAGAATTTTTGCAAAAATATCTAATTAAATTTGTTTGAAAATGTCGAGCTTTTTACTTGCTGCTAATTCACCCTGGTTTCAACCCCTAGTCTGGACAGATTACCGACTAGCGGTGCTATTTACTATTTTGATACCGCTAATTTTACTGATTTGGGCTTTTGTGGAAAAAGCTGAGGCAATGGTACGGTTATTAATTATTTATTGGCGGGTAGCCAGCTTGTTAGCAATTACAGTTTATCTAATGATCGCTGCATTGCCTATAAGTTTTGGAGTATCCTTATTAGCTCGTGCGCTCATTCCTGTGTCTCTCTGGTTTTGGGTAGATCTTAACGAAGAAATTGACGATCGCCCACAGTCGCCGCTGAAACTGAGTTTTACCTCGTGGCGTTGGGCTGTTACTATTTATAGCGCTTTAGGTGCGATCGCCCAAATTCCGTTTATAAATTGCGGTTTCAAATCTCAAAGTCAATTGATGGACGAGCCATTTTGCCGAGTTTGGTTAGATGCGCCTTGGATGTATAAAGATATTTTTCACCACAATGGAAATGTCCAATTTTTGGGCTTTTTGGGGTTGGTTGGTTTAGTAGTTTATGTAATTTACTTGAGCTACTTTGTATTAATCAAGTTGGGGAAACAGGGGCGATCGGCTACAGGACAATGATAAAGGCTAATGGCTAATGGCTAATGGCTAATTGTTAATTGCTACAGGACTTACGCTCATGGCCCTAGAAACCGGGTTTTTGAGAGAATCTGTGGGTAAAAACGAAGAATTTTCGTCAAAAAAACCCGGTTTCTTTGGTTGGGTGCGTAAGTCCTGTAATGGCTAATTACCCACCCTCCCCCTCTCCCCTCCGATCAATTAAAAATTAAAAATTAAAAATTTAATCTCACAATTTTTAATTTTGTATTTTTTTTTATTTTGCATTTTTAATTTTTAATTAATTAAGTTACTCCCCCATCTCCCCCTCTCCTCTGCTCCCCTGCTCCTCCGCTCCCCCTCTTCCCCTAGCCCCTAAAAAAAAGCTCCTGCCATTTAAACAGGAGCCTTCAAATCAATCAAAAAACCTAATCAAGATTAGGCATAGAAAGTACAGCTTCATTCTCCCGGTCAATACCTTTCTCAAAGCCAGCAACAGCCGCGCGAGCGCGACCAGCGTGCCACAAGTGACCAACCAAGAAGAAGAAACCCATCACAAAGTGGAAACAAGATAACCAAGAACGCGGAGACACATAGTTAAACGAGTTAACCTCAGTCGCCACACCACCCACAGAGTTCAAAGAACCCAAAGGAGCGTGAGTCATGTACTCAGCAGCGCGGCGAGCTTGCCAAGGCTGAATATCATTCTTGATCTTGTTCAAATCCAAGCCATTAGTACCGCGCAGAGGCTCCAACCAAGGGCCTTGGAAATCCCAGAAGCGCATCGTTTCACCACCGAAAATAATTTCGCCAGTAGGAGAGCGCATCAAGTATTTACCTAAACCAGTTGGGCCTTGTGCAGAACCGACGTTTGCGCCTAAGCGTTGGTCGCGGATCAGGAAGGTCAAAGCTTGAGCTTGAGAAGCTTCTGGCCCCGTCGGCCCATAAAATTCGCTAGGGTAAACAGTATTGTTAAACCAGACAAAGCAGCAAGCAATAAAGCCCATCAGCGACAAAGCGCCTAAGCTATAGGAAAGATAAGCTTCCCCAGACCAGATAGAGGCGCGGCGAGACCAACCGAAAGGCTTAGTTAGAATGTGCCAGACACCGCCAGCAATACAAATCAAGCCAACCCAGATATGACCGCCAACAACATCTTCTAAGTTATTGACGCTAACGAGCCAGCCTTCGCCACCGAAGGGAGAGCGAGTCAAGTAGCCGAAGATCACACTCGGATTGAGCGTGGGATTGGTAATCACCCGTACATCGCCACCGCCAGGAGCCCAAGTGTCGTACAAGCCACCAAAAGCCATTGCTTTAGCTACCAACAGCAGAGCGCCGCATCCCAAAATAATCAGGTGGTAGCCCAGGATGTTGGTCATCTGGTTCTTGTCTTTCCAGTCATACCCAAAGAAGCGAGAGTATTCTTCCAGGGTTTCTGGGCCGCGAACGGCGTGATAAATGCCGCCCAAACCGAGAACAGCAGAGGATATCAGGTGAACTACACCGACGACGAAGAAGGGGAAGATGCTGGTGACTTCACCGCCAGCGCCTACGCCCCAACCCAAGGTAGCGACGTGAGGCATGAGAATTAAGCCCTGTTCGTACATAGGCTTTTCGGGGATGAAGTGAGCGACTTCAAACAAAGTCATCGCTCCGGCCCAGAATACGATCAAACCAGCATGAGCAACGTGAGCGCCTAACAACTTACCGGAAAGGTTGATCAGGCGAGCGTTACCGGCCCACCAAGCAAACCCGGTGGAATCTTGGTCGCGGCCGCTTAAATAAGGATTAGAGAGCGTTACCACTCGGTAGAACCTCCAGCGATTTTGGATTTTGGATGTGGGATTTTGGATTCCAGATTATAAACTGCTCTGAAATCCAAATCTCAAATATTAGAGAGCGTTACCGCGAGGAAGAACTTCTTCAGGGAAGATGAAGTTTTCATGCGGTTGGTCTTGAGGAGCCATCCAAGCGCGGATACCCTCATTAAGCAGAATGTTCTTAGTGTAGAACGTTTCAAACTCAGGATCTTCAGCAGCTCGCAACTCTTGGGAGACGAAATCGTAAGCCCGCAAG
>NZ_JAQMUA010000007.1:0-11956 GCF_028330895.1 Kamptonema animale CS-326
TGAAATCTTATGGCGGTTTATTAAGTATGAATGGATTGAAATAGATGCTTACAAAAATTGGTCAACATTTGTGGCATCTGTAGAAAAAATTCTCCGAGAATTTGGAGAAACCTATGTAATTAATTTTGTCTGACTACTTACCAAAAGCTTCGTTTTAGCCTAAGCCGTGAGTCCGATTTTTGCGGGTGCTGGGATTCAGACAAGTGGCTGAGGGAGGGGAGGTTTTAGGAGGGTTAATAAGTAGTAAGTGCGTTTTAATCCCTCAATAGCTGTTGTTTTACAGCCTTCTTTTGAGGTAGCACGCTTGCTGCTAGTTAGGGTTATTTCTGCACGCCCAAAGGTACAGGGCTATTTTTTTACCACTCTTGAAACTTCAATTAGGAAGACCTGCAATATGAGCGAAACTACTATCGAAACTATCTGGCCTCAAGCGATCGCGGCCTACGATTACGGGGGGTCTGCTACTAAAATTCTCTACGCAGGGTCAAAGAGTCAAATTCGATTGCTGTGCATGGAACCGGAGGTCGTATCTGTACCGCAGGAATCAGTTTTGGCTTATACCAGAGACCAGTTGGGGTTAGCTGAGCCTGAGAATACGGCTTGGGTTGCTTTTAGGAATGATTACAGGGCAGTGGGGTATTTGGCGAAAGAGAGGTTTCACGCCAATGCCGGCCTTTCGGAACTCAAGTACGAGAGGGCGCTACACAAAACTCTGGCTGGGATGTGGGCGATTAAGGAAAAGCTGAATTTGCCTGCGAAATTTACAGCGGCGATCGCCGTGTTGTTGCCACCGGGGGAATATGAAGACCGAAATCGGTTCGAGCGGGTGCTGCGGGAAGCTTTAGCGGATTACCAAACTCCTACAGGTCAGATGAGCGTGGAATTGTTGGCGTTTAACTGCAAGCCAGAGGGGGGTGGCATTTACCTGATGCACAACAAGAAAGTTGGTTCTGTTTTGAAAGAGCGGGTGTGCGCGATCGCGATGATTGGCTACCGTAATGCCAGTCTGCTGGTGGTGCAACGGGGGGATGTCAGACCGGGAAAAACGAGCGATTTGGGCTTCATCCGCATGGTGGAGAGGGTGGTAGCTAGGACTTCGGGGCAAACTGCTGAGCGATTGACTCCGGCGATCGCGGTAGCGGGATCTGAGTTTAAGGCAGCTTCTTTGATGCGGTTGGCTCGCAGCACGACTAAGCAAGGGCGGGCGGAAGAAGTACAGCAGATGATAGCAGCAATCAAAGAGGCGCGGCCTGAATATGTGCGGAGTCTCACGAGTTGGTTGGATGAGAATTTGCCACCAGATTGCGATGAATTGGTGTTCTGTGGTGGGACGGCTGATTATCTCCGTAAAGAGTTAAACGAACATTACGATCGCTTCCCGATTATTTGGAATGCCGAAGTTGCTATGCCACCTATTTTGGCAAAGAAAGGGTTTGAAAATCGGCTTAATGATGTCTATGGGATGTTTTCGTATTTCAAGGGAAGTTTGAAAAAGCAGTTCAATTCTCAGGTAAGGGAAAACGCTGTTTGTGGGTCAAAAGATTCCGCTTTAAAGGAGATAATGGCTCATGGCTAAGGAAAAAGAAAGGGTTGACTTTTTGTGGCGCTATCAGCCTTTTAAATCTACTCCTGATGGAGTTTTGATGTCCTATATTAAAGGCAATTTATTGCTGCCTTCCAGAGAAATGATTCTCCAAGCTCTGCGCCCTTACTGGTTGCCGTTAGCATATCTGGAAAAAGGGGATATCGATCCAGTTATTTTAGGGAGGTTATTTAAAAATGCCGTCTATGTTCTGGAAAAGCAAGCTCTCTATTTGCGCGAGCGAGGCGGGATTGAATATCCTCCTATTCATATAGGGGGAATGCCTATTTCTTCAATACCCTCTTCGCGAGAATTACCTGCTGATATTGAGGAGTCAGACAGGTCTAGGCTGAACGGTGCTAGTTTGAGGTGTTCTCACCATGACCCTAGCAAATTGACTGCGAATGACTTGTTTGAATTAGATGATTTTGATGATTCAGGATTCGCTTGATTAGGATTCAATTGTTGATTTGTTAGAAAGTAAACGTGAAATAGAGGATTGAGATATGGCAAGTAGAAGTAGGAATTCCAAGTATCAAGTTCAGCTAACAGATTCTGTGGTTAAACAGGTTGATGAAGGAGGAGATGTAGGTATGGGTACAGCGACAGAAAACTCGAAGGGTTTCAAAGAGTGCGGCTTAGAGAAGGTTGAGAAGTCTGCTACTAAAATTCATCTGATTGATGGAGAGAAAGGTGGAGTTGGTAAGAGTTTATTTGCTAGGGTTTTGATTCAGTATTTCTTGGATAAGAATTTCCCATTTTTTGCCGTAGATACCGATCGCTCTAATCCTGATGTATCTCGGATCTATGAGAGCGTATGCCGTGAAGCTCTATTTAGTGAGGATGAGAAGAAGTTTTACGAAGCAGATCGGATTTTTGAATTGGCGTTTGAGAAGAGCGTGATTGTCAATTTACCGGCTCAGGTTTATCCTTTGGTGACTAAGTGGATGGGAAGGAACAATTTAATTGAGTTGGGGAAGCAATCTCGTATTAGTTTTTGCAAGTGGTTTATTTGCACGGGGGGCTACGATAGCGTGCAACTCTTTTTGAAATCAGTTAAGCATTTTGATAATAAGATTGCTCACGTTCTCGTCCGCAATTTGGGATTGGAGGATGATTGGAGTTCTGTGGAAGAGATGGAGGAGGTGCAGAATGCGATTAAAAAGTATGAGGTGAAGGTGATTGATTTTCCTAAGTTTTATTCGCGGGAAAGGAATGCAATTGATGCTCAGGGGATAACTTTTGATTTGGCAAGAAATAGTCAGGAACTTGGTGTGTTGGGTAGGCAGCGGATTAAGTCGTTTATGTTGTCGGCTTACGAGGCGTTTGAAACTACGGGGATGTTGCCGTGAGTTATGGTGCTGTTGATACTAAATCGTTGCTGGATATTGCTTTAGAAGGGCAATCTGAGGAGTATCGGCGCAAGGTTTTGGAGTTGGCTTTTAAGGGGAAAATTGAGCCAACTGACCCGATTTTTCTGATTTTGTTGGCTACGGGACGATTGGAAGTGCTGATTCAAGAGAGTCCGAAACCGGAGGATTTTGAGTTAGCATTCGATCAGTGGGTGGGGCGGATTAATAAGACTCTGGCGAGTTACGAACGGGTGGCGGTTGAGAAGCAAGAGGGGCAAATTGCTGAGGCTGTGAATTCTCTGGTGCGTCAGACGGAATTGACTCGGTGGAGAACATCGGCTCTTGCTTTGATACCGGCTGCGGGTATCCTATTGACGACGTTGGGTGTGGGTGCTTTGATGGGATGGATGGGTGTGCTTTGGTTGCAAGGAGGATTTGCGCCAGGGGAAGCGGTTCATTTGACTCTTGAGCAGGCGGAGACTTTGCGGTGGGCGACTAGCACTGAGGGGAAGTTTGCTCGGAATTTGATGAGGTGGAATGCGGATAGTTTAAGTAATTTAGAGTGTAAGAAAGAGGTTCGGCGTTTGGGGGTGACTCTGGAGGTGGCGGCGAGGCCGGCTACTTCGGGATTTTGCACTATTTGGGTGGAACCTGTAAAGAAGCGTAAGTTTAGGGATTAAGTGTTTGCGGTTTTATGCGCTGTAATGGCGTGTTAGACTGCAACTGCGGCACAATTAATACTTAGACTGCAAAACCTGGCTTGAGACGGTGCATTAGAGTTTTCTACGGATGTATCTGACTTTTCTCTGACATTTTCCTGACTTCGTGCGGCTGACGAAGTAAGTCTATAGAGGTTAGGTTTAGTTCAATCAGTCGTTGGTTGCTAGATCGCTACAAGGGTGCAGTGTCTTAACTTTTACAAACTTTATCTAAAGGAATGGGACTCATGGCAAATACTGCTGTGCTCTTTGGTGATGGAAAAGAGCTATCTCCAAATACTGTGAAAGCCACGCTGGATGCTATTAAAGCAGGCAGAGACATCTTCAAGGAAGGAATCGGTTTAGCTAAGGATGTTAACAAGGAGGTTCAAGATATTGCGCGCAATCTGGACAAATGGATTCACGGACACCCTCTCGATCCCAACAGTGAAGCTATTATCTGGGAAGATGCCAACTATGGCGGCTCTGCTAGAGGTTTTAGATTGCACGAGACAGTGACTAACTACCAAGACATTCACTTCAGTGGAACTTGGACTGGTGCGAATTGGAATGACGAAGTTTCTTCTGTCAAAGTATCGGGTAGTGTCATCTTTGTTGCGTGGGAACATGCCAACTTTGGAGGAAACAGGCTCGTACTTATGCCCGGTACTAGTATCCCTGAACTGAGACACGTTGCAGGTGGATGGCATGATCAGATATCCAGTTCTAAAGTGATTGAACCTAAGGAGCTTAGTACAGTTTTCACTTGATATAGCCAGACGATTGCAGTCTAACAATTCCCTTGGAGCGGACTGTCGAAGATCTCTGATTAAGTTCGAGGTTATTTGCAGCCGCTCAAGCGAAACGTTAGGCTGCTTTACCCCCCAATTGAAGCGGCACTCAAAGGTTATCTGTCAGTAACGTATTTCAGCTACCGCAAGTGCATGAAATTAGTGATGTGTCAGGGTTATAAGCAATTGTGGTTGCTCTGGGTGAGTCTACTATCATTCACAAGTTCGGCAGTCTGTGTTGATGAATGTTATTTTGACAAAATTTTCTAGAAATCTCCGGTTTTATGCTGTTAAACGAAGAATATACATGGCAAGCCATGTACTAAATCGCTCTTTGGGGCAGGGCTATGTATAGCATTGCGAACCGCGTCAATTCACATTAGTAGAGGTAGAAACATGGTCAGTTCTGCGTTGCCAATAGACACTTGGTTTCATGTGAAGCCCGAAGAATACGCTGCCATACCTCCTGAGCAGGAAGAGGCATTTAAGAAGAAACAATTCTCAATGAGAGTAGGCTATTTTGGCGGATATTCTCTTGGGCTAATTGAAGGATTGTCATCTTTAGATCGCCTTTACGAGAGCAATTCGGAGCTTTTCAAGACATTCTATTCAGAAGTAAGTAGAATTCGTCCTTCAACTATTCCTACAGAAGTTCTAATTGAATATCTTAGTAATATCTCCCAAAAGAATGCCCTTAGTAAATTTGGGTCTCTACCGGATGTTTCCGCTGGCTCTCTAGTTCCTAAAAAGCCTTTACCAAGAAAGCCACTTCCTCCTTCAAATGACGACTTAATCTCATTCCCTAAAAGTTACCAAGAAACCTTGCTTAAGCCTCAAACAGGCGTTGATACGAGCGGAGCTGCCGTTTCTATAACTCCAGGAATTGATGAGGCTTGGAGCTACTTCAAAAGAATTCTTCGTGCAAGTGGCGACGGAGACTCTAGACCTGAGCTTGATGAATCGTGTTTTGATTTTAGAACGCTCTTTAAACGTATTGATATCTCTGTAAATGATCCAGCTAGTCCTGGAAACACTAAAACGGAAAAAGTTTGGATTGGCAATGAAGCTGTAGATTTGAGCGAGTGGGAGCGTTGGTTTAGTATTGGCAGCACAGAAGGTAAAACTCAAGCTATTGTCATTTATGCCTTGAGATTTGTGCGAATGACTCTTGAAAAAGCAGAAGCCGTTTCACTACCGTCTAATACAAGTGATATTGGTGGTTTTGATCGCACTATCATTGATGGTATTCAGTCTAAAATTGATTCAATTCTAGCAGATCCAACATCTACAAGCGATGCTGATGCATCTGGTCTGCGTGGTGAACTTTCTAAAGTTATTGATGCTATCAAAAAGTACACTCAAAAAGTGGATTCTACTCCAGATGATGGTGATGTGAAGCTCGGTTTAGATATAGATCTCAGCACAGCTAAAGGGCTAATTAATCGCTTTGGTGATGACTTGACCAATCCCTCGCCAATTTTCAATCTATTCGGTCGTAGATTGTTTACAGTTTTGGTGAAGGAGAACGATGTTACCTATACTTTTCAATATGCTGCCCCATTCATCAGCGCGAGTTCTGACCGATCTAATCTGACAATCCAAGAGCAAGGTGCTGTAGGTGAAGCAACCAGCCTTTTAGGGGGTGGATTCGAGGACTTGAACAAGCAACCTTACCGTGACAGCTATTTCTACAAGAGTTTGCTTGTTGAACCACAAGAAGATTCTGATACAAAAGGGTTTCTTGATGCATTACTTCCTAAAAAGGATAGTACTGCTTCCGTCACCATCGAAAGCGTAAAAGAAACCGTTGAAGTTTTGAACCCTGCTTATGTAGCTGGTCTTTGTGCTGCTTATGCAGTTTCAATTTCGTGGGAGGGAAAAGATTTCTTCAAAGATGCAGACGAACGTGTTAAATTCAAAAACCAAGTTACAGACAGAATTAATAAATTGGTTGAAACTCAAACGGGTTCTCTTATTGAGCTTGGGGGGATTTCGACTCCGTTGCAATTTTTTAATATCTCCTATGTGATGGGTCTCAGAAGTCTTCGCTTTTTTGCTGACTTCGTAGTTGACAAAGAAGCGATGGTAAGTGGAGCAGAACTAGTTATCAGCAGGCTAAGAACTCAGTTACCTCAATTCTTTACTGATTTTCAAGACATCAATGACATTAGGGGAGCAATTGCCTATGTAGATAGAGGAGCACTGGCAGTCTACAACCGTTTAAAGGAGCAGGATGCAAAAATCTCAGAATTGAATAGCGTTGTCGCTAAACTTACAGATCAAGTTCAAGACTTAACGCTAAAGCTTGGAGAAGCAGAAACTCAAATTCAGAGCCAGAATAAAACTATTCGCTCAATTAACTCGGATCTAGATAAACTTAAGGATGAATTCAACAAATTATCTTCTTTGTCTGATCGTGTAAGGAAAGAGCTTGAGAAAGAGCTTGAGAATGCACGTAAGGAAATCAAGGAACTGGGTAATATTGTGAAACTCCTTAAAGAAGATCTTGAGTTAACGAGAGATCGCTTAAAGCAGGCTGAAGGTCTTCTTGATGCGTGGACAAAAGCAGGTCAAAATGCACAGGGTGCTCTTCAAGGAGTCGAGGTTCTCGCTTATGCCACAACAGGATTCTTAGTTGGAGGCCCAGTCGGTGCAGCGACTGGTGCATTCTTTGGTAAGGACATTGTAGATGCTGTCAGTCAAGGTAAGGCCACTATTAAACAAGGCTTAAATAGCGCAGGCAAGAAAATTAAAAGTTGGTTCAGGTAAATAAATACAGTGTTGATTAGTAGCGTTAACTTTCCAGCAACTAAGTAGCTACTTTTCCAAGCAGCCTAACGGGACTTAAACAAAAGTATCTTGAAAACAGGCTCAAGCCCAGTGGCCAAGCCAACTTAAGGTCGATTCTTCTTTTTCCTTGCTGCGACTGGGTTTGAGCCTCATTTACCCCGATCGAGCTAAACCCCTTTCCCGGAGAGGAATACAGGCCAGTTTTAGCCCAGAATTTGTTTAAGTCCCGCTAACAGCCCTGCTGGAGCGGACTGGCGAGAGTCCTTGCTGTGTTGCAAAGGCTACTTGCAGCCGCTCAGCAGAAACGTTAGACTGCGAACGTGAGTCGGTGATCAATTCGGGTAAATTCTCAACAATCTTCTGCGCGATCGCATTGCCCAATTCCCTCGGTTCCAGCTTATGCAAGCCACCCCCATATACACGCCCCTCACCCATCAGTACCTCATCAGAAATCAGATCGAGCGCCTGCCACACCTCTTTAAGCAATTCTGGCTTCTCTAAAAGCGCTTTGGCAAGAGCAGGTTTAGGATATAACATCAAATAGACATTGGTAGCCGTCGCCCTTGAATGATTGAGGATAAATCGAAAAGGTCTACCTCTACCAGTATCCTGACGGCCCATATAGGTGCACAGGAAGGGGGAAGGAGGACGCTTTTCCTGCGAATACCAGGGACTACGATGCTTACACAGGTAGCGATCGCAAATTCCCTGTTTTACTCCCATCTGCAAATATTCCCAAAGCGACGGATACTTAGCTTTCACCTCCAAAGGGGGCAAATCGCACGATAGTAAGAATAATCGACGATCGAGAATCGGATTTCCCAAGCCATCGCCCTCAATCTCATCAACTGATAACAGCCGGGGACTGGGCAAAACTGGCTTGAGAAATTCAAAGGGCAATTTGTAAGCAGAAACTTGCTCTGGTGTCAACACAAAAAAATTGTTCGCTCCCGTCGCCAGCCCCCGTTTAATAGTGAATAAGTCCTTAAGTTTCAACGGCTGTTCTTGAGAATTCACACTACCAGACATCAGTCCAAACTTAGTCCACTTAGGTGCACTGCGTAGCGACTCCACCGACACGATCAGCGACATTTTAGATGCTGTCAGACTTCCTCCATAGGTAAACTCAACAGCATGATTAGCAGGTGGCAAAGCTTTCTTAAACCAAACAACTGCGGACGTACAGAGTGCATCTTCAAACTGAACGTCAGCAGCATCGAAACAGTGAATTCGCAGTAGGGTAACGCGATTTAGCAAGTAATCTTTAATTTGCTGTCCGTAATTCACATCCATAAATCCACTGGGAATCAGCCACCCCGCTAAGCCGCCAACAACCATACTCGCATCCGCAATGCACAAGAAATGGCAGTAAAGACTAGCCAACTGACTGAGTTTGACTCCCGCTGTTTGCTGTGCTAGCTGTTGCAGCCGCAGCTTTTCAACTCGGTTCAAATGATGGTGCCGGACATAGGGGGGATTGCAAATGACTAAGTTAGCTTTTGCCTCATCAGAGTCAGGGGGTGTCGCTTGGGTAAAGTCAGCGATATTTAGATGTAGCGAAGTGTCACTCCAAAGCTTAATCGCTTCGTTCCCGTAGTGGGGGTCAATTTCATAGCCAACTGCTTTAACAATTTGCGATCGCCCAAATTGCTGCAATAATGCCGAATAAAAAGAACCTGTGCCAAAAGCTGGGTCGAGAAAACGAATTTTAATGTCTGACGGCAACAGAATTGAAGCATATTTGAGAATATCTGCTGCCAATGTTGGAGGCGTAGCAAACTGACCTAGCTTATTTCGCTGAGCCTGAGTTCTAGCTCCATCCAGTTGCGATTGCCGCAACATTCGTGTCAATTCAGTTTTCGCAGTTACATTCATATTTCAAACAGCCCCAAATCCTCAATCCGATGTTCCCAAACCCAGTCAATTCCTTCGGCCGCTTCGTAACCCAAATAGCCACTGTCAAAGTAACCGCAAAGAAACAAAATAAAACGCACGTTATTGCCGTAGCTACTCCTCAATTGAGTCATTTTAATAGCTTCTTCCTTGCGTCGCTTATTGGGATTGGTATAGTCACCGGCAGATTTCGCTTCAATCAGTAATGGGAATTGACCGGGGCTAGAATTAATTGGCGCGATCGCAACGTCAATAGGGATATTAATTTGTTTGCTGCCGGACTGTAAAAGTACCGGAATATTGAACCGAAACGAGAAAGTCCCCGGTTGCATTGTCTCAAAACTTAATCCGGCTCCTCCTCTAATGTAGGAATAACCGCGCTGTTCCAGCCATTGCTTAATCATAGCAAGCTGCCTTCGTTCTTGAGCGTTACGAACGATCGGGTCAGAAATAGCACCGCAAAGGCGATCGGCAACAATTGTTGCTGCTCTTTGAACTTCAGTCTCCGGTGGCTGCTGTCCGCTTTCTAGCCAAGGAAAAATATCTTTGTCAAGTAGCCGTGCAATAATTTGACTGATTTTTGTTAGTTCAGCATCCAGAGTTCCAATGTCTGCCCGGGGCGGAATTCGTTGTTTCTCTTCCATATTTTTGACCAGGTTAGGCGACACTCCTGCTAAACCGATCAGGCGATCGCGCGCAATTGGCGGCGCTGCCGCCATGCGTAAAATGGGCAAAACCTCTGGATGCTGTTGCAGCAGGGCAGACGTGATGTTGGTCAGATTGGCTGTTTCTGCTAAGGCGGATTCAACTTGTTGAGTGGTAGCAATGCGAGTGTCGCGGTAGGCTTTGGGAGCAAACTGCATGAACCAATTGTTATAGAAGTCTACCGACAGGGCAATATCGGGTTTCCACAAGTGTGGTTTGTCGGCATTAACTGGCACTGCACCTCCTCTAATCGCGACCCTCGCCTAGATAGCTTAGATTGCCGGAACGTCTCTGTTGTATTATCCAACAAGCCGTTGCTCTTGAGGCAAGTCTAGTCAACTAAACCAGCGCGAAGAGCTCTGACAGCAGCTTGAGTGCGATCGTCGCAAGACAACTTATTGAGGATGTTACGCACACGATCAACTATCTCGGCAACAAGCAGATTTCATTTTTGTTTGGTTTCAGAAATGCTTGCCTCTACTGCGATCGCACGCTTAAGAATTAGGCGCGATCGCCATTACAAAATGGTGGCTTTCCAGACGCTATGCGATCGCATAGCCAGTATGCTCTCGGACTTGAGGAGGATGAAACGCTAGGACAATACAATCTTTAGGTACTCCAGCAGCGACAAGTTCATCTGTGATGCCATCTTCAATCCCATCATAGTGAATCCAGATTTTGTCATTGCGAATTTCGGCATGAACGACACAGCCATGAACTCGTCGGTCATTTTCCCACCCTTCATGTACCAGCATAAAGTGGTTGCGATCGCGGCTGACAATCATATATGTAATCACATCACCATAACGGTAAGGAAGATCGGCATAATATTGAAGAATTTTCTCCAGAATCTCACGCCATTCGTCTAGGGGTTGATTTGCGGTTTCCATTGGATGATTTCCTCACTTATGAAGTCAAAAACTATCATGCGGAAGTCAGGCTCTTCTAACAAAAGTTGTCCTGCTTCCTCTTGGAATAAAGTCTCAAAGGTGTTGCGATTAACAGCTAGATAAAGACGACGATCTGGCTCTCTTTTTTGGAGCGCTCTAGCATACAAAAAGAATTGTCCCCAGGCATTTTCGAGATCGTTGATAGGAGAAGGACTAAGAAAGCTTTTGATTTCGACAGCGATTTTTTCAGACTCCCGCTCAGCAGCAATCAGTTTTTCAGCCCCCAGATCGACAAAAGCGGATCGTCTCCCTATCTTGAGGATGAGCGGGTCATCAGTAATTGTCCAACCGTCTTTAATGAGGGCGGTACGGACGGTATCATGGTAGAAGTCTTTGGCGGGCATGAAGTTTGTCCTGCTTAGGCTCCATCTGTGTCTATTCTATACTGCGGAATCTCCGAACCCTGACTCATGGACAGCTTTTTCTGATAGCACTAGGGAGATCCATACTTGCACAAAGAGCGCGATCGCCACTTTTTCATTGAACTTGCTCAACCATTTGCCGCTCTTGTTGGCTCATTGTACGATGACTGGAGAAAAGTAATTCTTCTTTAGTAACTGGCGTTCTTCTTAGAGTATCTAAAGGAACTAGAAACTCACCTTTTTGAACTTGGATTTCCAGTGCATCAATTACAAATCTTACATCCAAAAAACTCGCATCTTCATAATCATTATCTTCATAACGTTTGATTTTTTCTTCCGTCAGTCCAGCTAAATCTGCCAATTCTTTTTGACTTAGCTTAGCTGCCATGCGAGCTTTAATCAAGATTTGAGGTAAATAATCAATATCATCTAGTATTAGCACTATTGGAGTGTGGCTATCGTGAGATGTAAGCCTCTCATATTCAGCAATTTCTGCTTGTAAAGCCATCAGGTGAGATTGTTTGACATCGCAAGAAAGTTGCCACCCTTCCGGGTCTTTTTTCTTCAGTTCCTCATCTTGTTCTAACGCCCTAATAGAATATGCAAATTTTTGGGCGCATTCTTGACTATATTCATACTCTTTTTCATTTTTAATCATTTGCCATTTTCATCGAAGTCTGGAATCACTTCCTCACACCTTAACACAGATGAATGTCCGGCTCTTGAGCGTACCATTTCAGGGGGCGACAATCGCCCCCAAACCATTGCAGGGAGGATGTTTTCGGGTCTGAACTCGCTCAAAAAAGTTGGAGCTTATTGAGAATAGACTCTCA
>NZ_JAQMUA010000073.1:0-4709 GCF_028330895.1 Kamptonema animale CS-326
GGGCGGCGTTACGAGAAACTTTTAGCATCCTCAATCTCAAAGTCAAAATAGATATGCCTCTTTACGATTTTCGCTGTGAAACTTGCGGTCTGTTTGAGAAATGGCGTGCGCTTGCAGAAGTAGATAGTCCTGTGGTTTGTCCTACCTGCGAAACTGTGGCTAAACGCATCTTTTCGCCACCGATGATTTTAACTGGAAAGTTAAGATTAAAAGCTGAGGAAAATAAGGAACCGCAACTGATTAAACGTTCTGAGGAACCTAAACCGCAGCGGAATCGCGAACACCGAGGGGGAAGACCTTGGATGATTAGTCACTGATGATTGGGGGTGCGATTTAGAGCAAAAGCCCTTTACTGAAGATGTTGAGGCAAAAGTTAATGATTATATTCACAAAATAGGGGAGAATTAAGTTGCGATCGCACACTCGATTAGCCAGTAAAACGAATAACTCCCTTCATTAACACATCAGCCTTGTTATGTCAATCAAAAAAATACTTTCTATAGTTCTGTTAGTCTTTATTCCCATTTCCATAGCCGCTGACCTTTTACATTGGGGCACACTCACAGTTTTCATCACATCCGCCTTAGCCATCGTCCCCCTAGCCATTTGGTTAAGCACTGCAACCGAAGAAGTTGCCATCACCACAGGCCCTTCTATTGGCGGTTTATTAAATGCAGTCTTTGGCAATGCTACCGAATTAATTATCGCCTTAGTTGCCTTAAAAGCAGGCTTAGTTGACATTGTTAAAGCCAGCATTACCGGAACTATTATCAGTAATTTACTCCTGGTTATGGGCCTGTCAATGCTATTAGGAGGAATCCGCTACAAAGAACAAGAATTTAAGCCGATTATCGCCCGCGTGAATGGTTCCACTATGACTCTAGCCGTGATTGCCATTCTGTTACCGACAATGGTAATCTATACTTCAAATGGAGTAGAGCCATCAGCTATTCGCAATCTATCGCTAATAGCAGCAATTGTGTTAATTACAGTTTACGGTTTAACGCTGCTATTTTCCTTAAAAACTCACAGTTATCTTTACGAGGTCGGATTACTAGAATTAGAATCAGAAAATCATCAAGATGGTGTTACAGAATCCGCAGAACATAAACCCAATTTATGGCTGTGGGTTGGGGTTTTAGTAATATCAACAATTGCCGTAGCCTTTGAATCAGAAATTTTTGTCGGCGTTGTGGAAGAAACTACAAAAGGGCTAGGTTTGACACCACTTTTTACAGGCGTAATTCTTTTACCCCTAGTTGGCGGTGCAGCAGAATATGTAACTGCGGTGGGAGTAGCAATGAAAAATAACATGGATTTATCGGTTTCAGTGGCAATGGGTTCTAGCTTGTTAGTTGCCCTTTTGGTAGCGCCGATTTTAGTTTTAGTTGGGTTAGCAATTAATCAACCAATGGATTTAAATTTCAATCCTTTTGAAGTAATTGCGGTTGCGATCGCTGTTACAATTGCTAATTTGATCAGTCTTGATGGTCGTTCTAATTGGTTAGAAGGAGTCCTACTATTGGCAACTTATATTGTTTTAGCCGCAGCTTTCTACTTTCATCCGATTTAGTAGGATTGTCAAGCGATCGATTCTATATCTTTCTAAGAATTACGGATGGCACATTTAGTAGGGTGCGTTTATAGACTTAAACGTTTATTTATTAGTCTATAACTTCGTCTGGCGCACCCTACAAGTTGATTTAAGTGTGATAGTTGCGTAAGTCCGGTCTTAGATAATTCTAACATCTCAGATCAGCCCATTGTTAGCTTGCTTTTGCGATAGCAGACCAGTTTTGGATTAATGCTCTTGCGGATAAGTAAAGCAAAATACTATTACAAAGATGCCAAAGAAAATGGGTGCCAATTGAAAAGTAAGGGCAAATTTCCCGATCGAGAGTGCGGAATAAAAGGGCTAACAGGAATACTGCCGATGCTGCTAATAAAATAAAGGGTTCGCGCTTTTGTTGTTGATAGTGATATAGCCCAAACCCTAGTAAAACTAAAAATGCCGGAGCATAAGAAAGAGAACCGTTGAGAATATTTGTAAAGTTAGTGCTGAAGTTGCTAGCTAATAAAAATCCTACGAGCAATGCTCCTGCATATCCATATTTCATCCTCACTACTTGACGGCTATAAAGCCACACAAAACAAAGCTGAAACAACACAATAGGAATTACATCTAGTAAATTAGCCCATTGGGTTGCAAATGTATGAAATAGGGTACTTCCAATACCAATACTGGTAGCTAAAGTAATCAATATCCAAATCCCAATTGGTACTTTTTGTTGCCGTCGAGTCAATTGCCAAATAACCGCTGCTGCAATGACAAAAGAAATATTAGATACAGCATTTAGTGGCTCACTCCATAAACCAGGCATTATACGTTCGCAGTAAATATCTATGTAATCATTCATCTCATGTCACTCTTCTATAGTATGAGGTATGCGGGTGAGTTTCTCCCTTCATTGAATTCTACTTTACCAAGTAACGCGATCGCGCCACCTTTCTAACATCTTTTTCCCTACCCCAGGAACCCGATCTAAATCTTCCAAAGACGTAAAAGGTTGTTGTTTTCTCGCGGCAATAATCTTTTCAGCTAATTTCGGCCCCACTCCTGGCAAAGTCTCCAACTCCGCCTGATTAGCAACATTCAAATTAACCAACTTCTTCTCAGAAACATTAACCATTTTTCCATCAGACTTAGGTAGGGCTGCACAAAGTTGCTTTTGCGCCTCAATTTTCTGCGCGATCGCGCGTGGCAAACCCAACACTACATTCTGATACAGACGCTCAAACTCCCGCTCAAAATGCGCCGCCACCGTCTCACTTTCAATCACCAAAAGGGCTTCATCATTCCCGTAATTAGCGGCCTCAGTCCAGTTATGAGAACCGGTAATTACAATTTTCCCATCCACCACCCCGAACTTATGATGCAAGCGATCGCCCTCCTGCAATTGCGGTACTCCCACCGTCGCGATCGGCTTTTGCCAAGGTCGATTTTCAGCCTCAAACTGACAATTATTAAGTAACGCCACCCCCATCATATCCAACCCCTCGCTGTAAGATCGATAGGCAAAACTAGGATCGATTAATCCCCGAATCGCTACTCCTGCCAGAGATTTATATTCCAGAGTATTCACCAAACGCTGGGCAGAAAATACAAACAGCGCCAAATTAACCGACTTTCTAGCATTTGCCAAAGTCCGATCGATTAAACCATTGCTGCTTTTTTCCCAAGGAACAATTTTCGTAGTTGGTGAAAATTGCACAGCAACAGTTACATTTCCCAGATTAATCTGCTGCACCGATCGCCACGGCTTTTTAGTCCCAAACTTACTATCTGGCTTACCCCCCGGCCCATCTCCCCACATCATGTTAAATTCTTGAGTAAAAAGCTGGGCTAATTCCCCGCTCTCAATTTTCAACAAATTGTTAAGATTGCCTCGACTTGTCGCTACCCCGAAATCTCCATGAATATCGGACGGTGTAAAATTAGCCGAAGTCACGATTAAACTTTTGCCATCGACAACCACAAACTTGTGGTGCATCAAACCACTACCTTTAGAACCGTCCGCCGTATCGTCAATTATGGGGATGCCAGCATCGCGTAAAATGACCAAGGCATCACCTTGCTTAATTTCCGCCTGATTTAATTTCCCATCCTTGTCAGCATCCGCCAATTGGATAAATTCACTATAGCGATCGCGCTCTCTCTGTGGCAATTGGCGCACCTCATCCTTCGTTAAACTACTCCAAGGGCGACTGTATGTATTTTCCACGATCGCCCTCACCCTCACCCCCGCCGCCTGTTGCTGAGCCATTGCTCGCGCGATCGCAGGCAATCGCAACTCCTGCACCGCCACATCCACCGTCAACTGGGCTCCCGCGATCGCATCGACAATTAGCTTCTCAAAGTCATCTCCATATCTAGTCTCTTCGCGGTAAAATTCCTTATAGATCGAACTTTCCGACTGGTTGAAATACACCTGAAGCAAAGGATCTTGAGGCAAAGGAGCCAAACGCGGAGTTAATAGCTGAATCTGTTTTCCCCTTTGGTGACAAGCTGCGAGGCTGATTGCCACAAACAAAGCACAGCAGTAAAGTAGTTGAGTATAAGAAAATCTAGACACAGAACTTTAATTTTTTTTAGGTCTTAAGGGTTTTAGCAATTCAAAGCTATTCGATCGTGTAAAGTTACAATGCTATTTATGAAAGGGGATAGATTTTGCGTCTTGTAGGACTGCCTCGAAGCCGGGAAGCATCACTGGTGCGGTAGCAGCATTCAGGGGCGTTGGTCAAACCCGACACCAGTGCTATATGGCTAAAAGAAAACGGATTTTTCCGTGCGGTCACAAAGGATATGGTAAAACGTGCCATCGCTGCACGCAAGAGCGTCAGGCACAGGATCATCAAGTTCTGGCGATCGCAGAAAAACGAAACAAAAAACTGGAATGGGAGGCATCATTTGCCCAGGATGTCATTGATTTACGAGGGCTCCCTGACTATGTGGTAGTAAAGGCACGAGCCATAATTACTACTGTCACCCACAAGAATTACAGAGAATTTGGCGGTAAGCGCCTCCGCCACAACCGTTTCATTATCAGTATCCCTGTAACACGAAACTACAGAATGCTCTGCGAAGATTGTGGTAACTTCTTGATTCCCCAAAAAGTCATATCTCATGAAGCTTACAATGTCTGCAAACC
>NZ_JAQMUA010000074.1:0-5472 GCF_028330895.1 Kamptonema animale CS-326
AGTTGCGCTTTAGCGCTAAAGCGCAACTACCAACGAACAATGATTTACTTGCGCCGACCTACTTACTAAGTAGGAATCAGCAAGAAATCATGATCGCGCACCCATATATAATCTAACCTTTTTAAGCAAGTCCTAATCAAATTTCTCCCTAAGCTGGCTGCTAGATATAGCAACCGCCAAGGCGGTTAAGACGTTCTGAATTCAGATTCTATTCCCTTGTTCCCCTTCTTCCCTTTCTTCCCCTTCTTACCCTAGTCCCTAGTCCCTAGCCCCTAACCGCCTTGGCGGTTGCGATAACTGCAAGGTGGCAGCAGTACCAACCACAAGCAAGCTATGTGCTATCTTTTTTGCAGGCTACCCACTATATTATCTAGGGCATATGGGATGAAACATCACGCTTGTATTGCAATTGGGATTAATCAATATCAGTTCCTCCAGCCATTGAGTTATGCCCAAGAGGATGCAGAGGCGCTGCATGGTTATTTGGTTGGCGAAGCTGGTTTTTCGCCGGAGATCAGCCTGTCATTAACTGACTCCTCGCCGACGAGCTGGGGCAGTTCAACCTATCCCAACCGGGAAAATATACTCAAACTCATAGATAGCTTGTGTTTGGAACACTTGCAACATGGAGATTCGGTCTGGTGCTTTTTTAGCGGCTACGGTGTCAGTTATGAAGGGCAAGACTATTTAATGCCTATAGATGGCAATCCGGCTGACGTTTTGGGTACGGGGATTGCGGTGAAGTCTCTGTTTGAGAGCTTAAAGAGGGCTCCGACAGAAACGGTGTTGGTGCTGCTGGATATGAATCGCAGTCAGAGTGTGAAGGCGGGGGAATCGATTGGGACTCAAACGGCGGAGTTAGCTCGCCAGATGGAAATCCCGACGGTGCTTTCTTGTCGCCCAAATCAGGTTTCCCGTGAAACTTCTGCTCTGCGGCAAGGGTTTTTTGCGGCGGCGCTGTTGGAAGGGTTGCGCTCTGGACAGTGTACGACTCTCAAGAGTTTAGATCGGTTTTTGAGCGATCGCCTGCCTCAGTTGTGCGACCACCATCTACGGCCCAAGCAGGAGCCGTTAATGGTGGTGCATCCTCCGGGAAAAGTTAATCAGGTGATTTATCCAGATAGCCCTCAGCTCATGGCGGCGGCAGCAGTTGGCCGCAATGGCAGTATGAGTGCTGGGGCGATCGCAGAGGCGCAACAACAGCCGCAGATGCTTGCTACTGCAATTAATTCTCCTGGGCCGCAAAGCCGCGACGAAGGTGGCGATTTACCATTGACTCCGCCGCCGCCACCGCCCAATTCTGCTCAGGGGGGAGGCGAAGGTACAAACTCGGTGACACCCGAAAATTCAGAAGCTGCCATGTCTGACAAATCGTTTTTGCAACAGCTAATTTTATATAGTGGAGTTACGGCGCTGGCACTACTGATCGGTGTTTTCCTCACCAACAGGTCAGTATTTCTCGGCCGAGGCGACGGTACAAAGCAACCAACTCAGACGGCCCAGAATGGTACTCCTCCGACTGTGCCAATGGGGATTCCCTCACCGGTCAGTTCTAATCCGGGGGCGGTACCAGAACCTTCTGCTCAGGCGCGGCTAGACACGGCGAGGGTGTTGCTGAAGGATGGCTCTGCTTCTAGTTTTAGTAATGCGATCGCCAAAGTCCGTCAAGTTCCTGCTAATGACCCCATGTACCCACAAGCTCAGGAGGACATTGAACGCTGGAGTTTGACTATTTTGGATATTGCTAATGGACGTGCTGGACAGCAAAATTTCCAAGGGGCGATTAATGCGGCTAAACTCGTGCCGGCTCTGAATCCACCGATTCGGAATCAAGCGCAGCAGGCGATCGCTCTCTGGCAAGGACTGGCTAAGCAGCAACAGACTAATGATGCTCTGTTGAAATCGGCTCAGAAACAGATTAAACGAGGTGTAGCGTCTTCTTATAGTAAGGCGATCGAGCAAGCTAGTCAAATTAAATCCGGTCAACCGAAGTATGAGGAAGCTCAGAAGTCGATCGCGGAGTGGAGCGATACGATTCTGAATATTGCTCAGTTACGCGGGAGCCAAGGCCGACTCAGCGATGCAGTGGAGGCGGCTAAGTTGGTGCCATCGGGGACAGCGGCTCATGCTAATGCTCAGAAGGCGATCGCTACTTGGAAAGGTAGGCTCCAAACTCAGAAAAAAGGTTGATTATCTTCCGTAACGCCGTCATCTTGGGGGTATTCTTACCGCCAGGATGGCGGCGTTACGTAATCGTTGGTAAGTCCTGTTAGTAATTCTGTCGTCATTGGGAGGGACGGATTTGATATAACACCTTCTCCCCTTTAACTAGAGCGCAATATTAACAGTATTTCCAGAGACGCGATTCCTGCCATCTCTGGAATTTTTCAGGCTAATTCTCTCTACAACTAGGCATTTATTTTGGCCCCATCATGCTACTACCAGCTAAAGTGGCATAGCCAAAGGTAGCGTTGAATTTATTACACCAGATTGCCACTGATTTGTAGTCTGCCAGCTTAACATTATCGGGAATTTGATAGCGCTGAGCGCCGCTAAACTGTCGCAATTTACCAAGACTTACATAATTTTCCTTTTTCAAGCCTGCCTGGGGTGGCATAGTAGAACGATACAAGATCACTTCTAAATCAGGGCCTTGGTCGCTAGTCTTAAATGCTCGATCTAATACTACATAGCGTTTCCCATTTTCGCTAATAATTGTGACTTTTCCCTCGGTGGGTTTCTCCCCGGCCATAAAAGTTCCAGAAGCGATCGCAGTTTGTGGCCCCATCATCTGAGCTTGAGTTGCTGACTGATTCATAGTCGCAAGGGAACCAACAGTCAAGATTGAAGCGATACCAACAGCAACTAAATTTTTATAATTCATTATTTGAAACTCTCAAAATTGTTTTATTCATAGCACAAAAAACTTTATTTGTCAATAGCCCGATCGTAGCATAAAAAGCAAGGGGTATCAGGTATCTGACACTTGATACCTTTGTTGCGATCGCCCTCACCTAATTGTCTCAAAAAAATGTTAAATAATGTTAATAGGGTGTGGCAAAAATGGGTTTTAAGTTTCCAGGGAAGAAATGACAGGAAGTAAAACTAACTGTCGCAGACATATCAGGATTTGCATCTATGACAACTTCAGGATTTGGCCGCCAAGGTTTAAAGCATCGCATTTTTTTGCGAATCTTTCGTTTACCACTAGCAACTCTAGTAGCTATCGCCGTTACTGCCTTTACTGCTGCCGTTGCAGCCGCTTGGCTTGCAGACATTGGAACAATCAGCAACATTTTTGCACATATCAATGTTTGGCAGCAAAACCCTCCTGTGTGGTTACAAGTGCCAACTGTCACACCTAAGTATCTGCTCATACCAACTGTAACATTAGTGCTGATTGCTTTGGCTACTATCCGTATTTCTCCTGAACCAAAGATGTGGTCGCGGGTGGTAGTAGTAGCAATTATGCTGGCCTTAACTATTCGCTACGTCTTGTGGAGATCGCTTTCCACCTTAAATTTAGCAGATCCCTTGAACGGCATCTTTAGTCTAGGGCTATTTTTCCTAGAAATGTTGATGGTAGCCAGCAGTAGCATCCAGCTATATTTAATGCTGAGAATGACAGACCGCCGCCAGGAAGCTAACCTCATGGCTCAGGCTGTTGAAAGTGGAAATTTCACTCCTTGGGTAGATGTTTTAATCCCAACTTATAACGAACCCGCGTTTATTTTGCGACGTACAATCATTGGCTGTCAAGCTTTAGATTACGCCCACAAAAAAGTTTACCTGCTAGACGACACTAAGCGACCTGAGATTAAAGCATTAGCGAAAGAATTGGGATGCGAGTACATCACAAGACCAAATAACCTGTATGCAAAGGCAGGAAATCTCAATTATGCCATTGCCCAAACTAAGGGCGATCTGATTACAATTTTCGATGCTGATTTCATTCCGACAACCAACTTTTTAATCAGAACAGTGGGATTCTTTCAAGATAAAAAAGTTGCGTTAGTTCAGACTCCCCAAAGCTTTTACAATCCCGATCCAATTGCGAGAAATTTAGGCTTAGAAAATGTTCTTACTCCAGACGAAGAGGTATTTTATCGGCAAATTGAGTTAATTAAAGATGGTGCAGGGAGCGTTGTCTGTTCCGGCACATCTTTTGTTGTCAGACGTAGCGCCTTAGAAAAAGCGGGTGGCTTTGTGACAGATTCGATCAGCGAAGATTACTTTACTGGAATTCGCTTATCTGCCAAAGGCTATCGCTTGATTTATTTAGATGAAAAGTTAAGTGCTGGTTTAGCGGCTGAAAATATAGCAGCTCATCTCACTCAAAGATTGCGCTGGGCTCGTGGTAGTCTGCAAGCATTTTTCATTAACTCCAATCCTTTAACTATTAGAGGTCTTAACTTTGTACAAAGGCTAGCTCACCTGGAAGGATTGTTGAATTGGTTTACCAGTCTAACGCGGGTTGTATTTCTAATGATGCCATTAGTTTATTCATTTTTTGGGATCATTCCTTTTCGAGCAAATGGGGCAGAATTGATCTACTTTTTACTGCCTTACTCTCTAGTACAAATTACAGCTTCCTCTTGGCTAAATCGCCGTTCGCGTTCTGCATTGCTGTCAGATGTTTACTCTTTTGTACTGTGTTTTCCCCTAGCGCTAACAGTGATTCAAGTGATGCTAAATCCTTTCGATCGAGGGTTTAAAGTAACACCAAAAGGAATATCGAGCAAGCGCTTTAATTTCAACTGGAATTTAGCATGGCCATTTCTAATTCTATTTGTGGCTACATCAGTGAGTTTATGGCGGAATTTAAACATTTGTTTGAATAGCAGCCAAGGCGATGCTCTTTTAAAAGGCATCAGTTTGGGCTGGATTTGGAGTGTTTACAATTTAATCATGATTAGCGTGGCGTTGTTAATCTTGGTGGATGTTCCTAAGCCAGATCTTTATGATTGGTTCAAATTGCAGCGAGTGGTGCGGCTAAAGATTGGCAATCAGAGTTTTTGGGGTATAACTACCTTGATTTCTGAAGTCGGTGCTGAAGTAGCTTTGACGCAGCAGTTAAATGAAACTGTTAGTGTTAAAGGTGGAGAAGTTACTCAATATCTCACAGATTATTCTTCAGTAGAGTTAGAATTTGTCGAGAATAAGTTAGAGTTACAAGGACAGATTATTCGCAGTGGTATGAGTGGGGATTTTCCTACTTTACGGGTAGCTTTTGAGCAGGTTAGCGTACCTCAACACCGCCGTCTGGTAGAAATGCTATTTTGCCGTCCTGGTCAGTGGAAACGCCATCAAACGCCCGGAGAATTACACTCACTTTTGCTGTTGTTTAAGATTTTACTGAGGCCGCGAGCGGTGTTCGATCGAAATAGGGAAACGAGTGCGATCGCAATATCTCAAGTCTAATCAGTAGTCGTAACGCCGCCCTCTGGGCGGTATCTTTACCGCCCAGAGGGC
>NZ_JAQMUA010000075.1:0-3127 GCF_028330895.1 Kamptonema animale CS-326
AGGCAGGAGGCAGGAGGCAGGAGGCAGGAGGCAGGAGGAGATAGTAGGAGGTAGGAGAAGGCAGGAGGAGGAGGTTGATTGTATGAAGTAGGACTTACGCAGGGAGTCCCAGAAACCGGGTTTTTGAGAGAATCTTTGGGTGAAAACGAAGTATTTTCGTCAAAAAACCCGGTTTCTTTGGTTGGGTGCGTAAGTCCTGTGAAGTTCACTCAACAATGTCGATTGTAAGAAGAAGGAAGAAGGATTTAGTTATCTAGGAGAGAAGGAAGAAGGAAGAAAAATTTAGTTATCTAGGATAGAAGGAAGAATGTTTATACAGTAAGCTTTTTAGCTATCCCGATCTTATGTTTAATTAGGGGGATTTACTTATCAATAATTGGGGTAATTGATATGAGCCATTACCAATCACCAATTACCAATTACCCATTACCAATTACCCATTACCAATTAACTCTTTAAATATATCATTTTGCCTAAGAGATTCAAAGTCTATTTCATTTACTGCTAGTTGCTTGCACATATTTTGGTTGAGATTAAATGCTCGTTTCAAGTTTTCTAGAGCTAATTCTATTTCACCTTGAAGAGCATAACAACGAGCTTTGTTGTACCAAATTCGATAAAAATCGGGTCTAATTTTAGTGGCATTATCATAAGAATCAATTGCCGCATCATATTTCTGTAGCTTAGTGAGAGCAACGCCTCGATTGTTCCAAGCGTCTGTATAATCATTTTTAATTACTAATGCTTGATTGTAAGAGATAACAGCGTCTTCATACTTTTGCATTTTGGAAAGGGCAACTCCTCGATTATTCCAGGCATCGGCATAGTCGGCTTTGGCTTGAATTGCTTGTTCGTAACAGGCAATGGCTTCTGAAAGCTGCTGCATTTCTAATAATACTACTCCTCTATTATTCCAAGCGTCAGGATAGTTGGGGCGAAGTTTTGTAGCTTGTTCGTAGGAATCAATTGCTTCTTGATATCGCTGCATTCTTGTCAGCACTACTCCTCGATTGTTCCAAGTATCTGCTAAGTCTGGCTGAATTTGTAGGGCTTGATTGTAAGCGTCAACTGCCTCTTCATAGCGATTTTCAAAGAAATAAGCGTCTCCCTGTTTGGCATAGTCGCTACCGCTCATTAATTGTTTGCGATCGCCATATTTTACCGGGGTAAATTCTTGAATTTCCGGGTCGGCGAACAAAATATCAGTGTCTTCTTCGCCCCATTTTTCTTGCTGGTTAAGTTCGTCTAAGACGGTTTGAGCTTCAGTCAGAACTGTTTTTAATTGAGAAATTGTATCGTCTCTAAGACTAGCAATTTCTTGTTGGGCAAGAGCTGTTTGCTGGGCTAATTTCCCTAACAGTATCCAAACGCCGACGGCGGCGGCGGTGGGGAAGAAAGTAAGTACAATTAAAAACACATTCAGCATGGATGCTGTGCGGCGAAAAGCGGTGTCAACTTCTTCAGAGACGCGATCGCGAATCTCTTCTTTTAGCTGCATCTCTTGTAAATCCTGCTGTTGAGCTAATAGCCCCCCAGAAGTCGCAGAGGGAGCAGCAGTGGCAGTTTGAGAGAGTAAAATAGTGGCGATCGCGATCGCGCTAAGTTCTGTAAAGATGCTGACCCAAGCAATTGCCTTCGCGATCGCTACCAGATTTCGGATTTTCATGAGTTCGGTCTTGAAACAGACTATTATAGCTAGGGACTAGGGGCTACGATGCTCAGGGCTAGGGAAGAAGGGAAGAACGGAATAGAATGAGCGGGTTCCAGCTATGAGCGAGTATCCTAATCGACAAAAGCGGTTGCTATTAAATCTAGGATATCTTTTATGCGATCCCCTAGCCCTTGATACTCCCACCGCCAAAACTGCATGGGCAATCGCGGCCTGACTGCATCAAAATTAAAAATGTAATATCAGCTCTAAACGCTTATGTCTGACTGGGTAGAAATCGGTACAATTGTCGCACCTCAAGGTTTAAATGGCGAAGTGCGGGTATATCCCAACTCCGACTTCCCAGAACGTTTCTTGGAACCGGGACAGCGTTGGATGCAGCGCCCTGGCAAAGCAGAGCCCGAACCGATTGAGTTTTTGGGAGGGCGCTACATTCCGGGGAAAGGAATTTATGCGGTGCAGTTAGCAGGGGTGGAGAATATAGACGAGGCAGAAGCGCTGCGGGGTTGCCAACTGTTTGTTTCTGCAAGCGATCGCCCTCATTTAGAGGAAGGTGAATTTTATGTGCGCGATTTGATCGGGTTGCAAGTATTCTACCAACAGACGGGTGAAATGTTAGGCACTGTGGTGGATATAATTCCAGCAGGTAATGACATCTTAGAAGTAGAATTGCAGCAGAAGCCTGAACCCGCAAACATTTTAGAGGAAGAGTCTGCCACGGGACAAGTAGCGGCCCACCCCAGTCAACGCCGCAGCAAAAAACAAAAGCAACGCCCTCTCAAGCCAAAATCAAAAACAGTTTTAATTCCCTTTGTCCAAGAGATTGTCCCTATTGTTGAGATCGGGCAGCGCCGGATTGAAATTACGCCTCCACCTGGTTTACTTGAGTAACGAGCAAGTGTTGGGCTAAAGTCTAGAGCTATTGCGATCGAGAGGGATTACTTAGTTTTGAGTGCGATCGCCCAATATTCACTCTAGACATTCTTTCATAAAATTAACCCCAACTGGCATTAAGAGAATAGAATTAACCTACCGTTAAGGGTCGTTGCCGTGTTAACTTAATGGTGGCGAGAACTGGGAAGAGTAACGGAAGTAACCGGATTATTACAAAAATATGGATTTCTATGATTTGAGCGACAAACTTATTGTATAAATTTGGTTTCAGTAAAATTCTAAATCTGCTGATAGACAACTAAAAAAAAACATACTAAACTTAAATCATAGCACAGAGGTTTCTTTTACTTCTTGATAGAGAGTTGCTCAATTTAGTTTTAAGCAGCAAGTAATCGAAAGAGAAGCTCACTTGAGGATATAAAAGTGAAGGCAGAACTTTACAGGATAGAAAACAAGATTTATAGCAACCGCCAAGGTGGTTAGGACATTCTAGTTTCCTCAAACCCTTAATTCTATTCCCTTCTTCCTCTTCTTTCCCTTCTTCCCCTAGCCCCTAGCCCCTAG
>NZ_JAQMUA010000076.1:0-63817 GCF_028330895.1 Kamptonema animale CS-326
CCCCATCTCCCCTCCGATTAATTAAAAGTTAAAAATTAAAAATTAAAAATTAAATCTCACAATTTTTAATTTTGCATTTTTTTTTAATTTTGCATTTTTAATTTTTAATTGATTAAGTTTCTCCCCATCTCTTCCCTGAGCATCGGAGCATCGTAGCCCCTAGCCCCTCGCTACGGCGATCGCTTAATTGCCGCACAGACTCCCAGACATACTGCCAAAGTTAGAGGATCGGGCTCTTCTTTTCGCAATTGCTCAATCTCAGCAGTACGGCCACCCTCAGACTCCATGAAATCCAGTAACCATTTGGCAGCCGCTGGACTATCAATCCATTTCGCCCCAAGACACACAGGACAAATTTCCTGATTGACAGAACCGGTGCCACCGCACTCTGGACATTGCCAGTTCGCTGTTTCAGGGGGAGGGGCAAGAGGTATATTGCTCATATAGGGAGAATGTGCGATCGCTCAATATCTATGTTCTTGCTGACAAAAACAATTTTAATTTTATATTATTTCATTGTCCCGCAAATTTAACACAATCAATATAAATTTATTAATAAAGTAGAGGTCAACCCCCGTGCTAACCTCACAAAATCGGGGCAACACGGGGGATTCCCCTGCAATAATTAGACAACTATTTGTTAACAGTAACAGTTAACTGTTAACAAATAAATTATCGCGATCCAGCTAAAGCCTCACGCAATTTTTGGCTGGGATTTGGTTTAGTTTGTAACTGCTTAGTTTGCAACTGCGGAGTCGCCATTTTCAAAACCAATTCCATCAACCAAGGAGCAATTCGGTGGCACCACACGGCTACATGACTTTGCCATCCGACTAAGATTTCTGGGGAATCTTTTTCTAGTCCCACAATCAATGCTTGGGCAACTTTTTCGGCAGTCATTGGCACTACCCAGCGAAATTGATGGAAGTCTCGCACCATGTCAGTATCTGTCAGAGATGGCAGTAAAGCTGTCACTTGAATATTGTAAGGTGCTAACTCGCTGCGTAAAGCTTGGGTGAATCCCAAAATTGCAAATTTCGTAGCAGAATAAGTTGCCATTGTGGGAGCGGCAAATTTACCCATCAAGCTAGAAACATTAACAATTGTTCCCTCTTTTTGGGTTGCCATTCGCCGAGCTAGGAGGCTAGTTATGGTGTATGTACCCATTAAATTCAAGGCTAATTCTTCCTGAATTAATGGCATGGGGGAGCGTAAAAAAGAGGCTTGGTGGGCAACTCCCGCACAGTTGACTAAGAGTTGAATGGGGCCGCGATCGCGCCAAGCTTGAGCGATCGCAATATTCACTGCTGCTGAATCTGTTAAATCTATCGCCAAAGTCACTACTTCCACGCCCAAGACTTCGATTTCAGCGGCTACTTCTGCTAACTGCTGGCGGTTCCTGGCTACTAACAACAGCCGTTTGAGTCCTTGTTTGGCTAATTCGATGGCGATCGCCCGCCCAATTCCACGAGAAGCCCCTGTAATCAGAGCTGTTTTTCCTTCAAATTTCATCATTTAATTCTCCTTTTTTGTCTCACCGCGTAGTTAGCCAATGCCGAATTTCTTGATAGTGTTGATAGATGATTCTCGGCATCTGGTGAGATGAACTTGTCAGATTGTGTCGAGCAGGATTAGTAGAAGGAAATAGTTAAGCGTACAAGACTGATAACTGAAAAGCAGGTGACATCAGTATTTTCCTTCTGCTTTCAGAATAGCGGCCTTCTACCTTCTACTTATTAGTCCTGATAGCGTTGTGAATTTGATTTAATCATGGTTGCAGATTCGCACTAATCTCTGAAACCAACCTCATGCAAGTAGACTCTCCTGAGATTTCAAATCCTAGATTACCGATTCAGTAAGTAAGTGTTAATTAATCTCCATTTCGTGTATCCCCACTACTGAATTGATGTTCTAAGAAAGAATCAATCAATCCGTGTGAAGTGTTGGGCAATGTAGGGCATGAATGGTACACCTCCTCGATTCAGAGTTACCGCAGTTTGGGCTATATGCACACCTTAACCTGGGGATCAACAGGTTGCAACAATTTTTAATAAATTTCCCGTTACATTTCTTTACAATACGTTCAGATTGCAGATTTCCAAGTCCCGTGAAAGCCCATAGGCACGACGCTGGGCAATGCCAATCTACAAACAGGTTCGCCTGCAATGCCTGCACTGTCAAAGATCCAGACTTCGCTGGTGTCAGAATTGCCATCGTAGACGAGAGTTAAAATCCAACCGCGATCGCGATCGCTGGGATCTGGGGCGTAGATGGGCTCGCTAGGATAACGATTTTCACCGAAGTCAGCGCAGGTGAGGGTGCCGGTGTGAGAGTCAAAACGGGCGATCGCGCCGAACATTTCTTGACTAATATCCACGCCTTCCCGTTGTACAGATAGATAAGTGTAGCGGGACAGTTGACCCACTTCCGACGGGGACACAATCGGAAACTCGCAATGTCGGTTCAAAACTTCCTCCGCCTGCTGCACTTTGGCGGTTTGTGGTTCCAGGCGTACTTGCCAGAGAGTCGCTTTAGCAAAAGTTTTGGTTTGTCCGCTGGCGACTTCCTTAAGATATTGGTTGGTTACAAAGTCGGGATAACGAACAAAATCGATGATTATTGAACCAGTTGAGTCTACCCAACCGTTAGCGAAATGCCATTGATACCAAGGATCGGTTTCACCGCGACTTACCAGAGAGAGAGTTTCGCGATCGAACACTAAAATTTGCGTACCTAACTGGGGTTTCCACTCAAAGGATTCGCTGTAGCAGCTTAATCCAGCCAACAGCGGCCAGGGATTGAGGCGCAGGGGTGACACGAAAAACACTAAATAAGGCCCAGCCATGACAAAATCGTGGATCGCCGGGATGCCATCTAGGAGAAAAGTTGTTCTTTGGACGATTTTACCCGTAGGGTCGCTTTTATAAAGATTGAGCTTACCCTGGGCACCAGCGCTAATACCAAAGTTAAAAATATAGCCAGTATCGGGATCTCTCTTGCAATGAGCAGAATAGGGAAGCCCATCATCAAGACCCCCAAGATTGTCCAGTCCTCTCGTTTCCAAGGTTTCGAGGTCGAGGGCGTGAGGATTGTCGCCTTCCCACAAAGCTAAGAGTTTATCTGGAAGGGCGAGTACAGAAGTGTTAGCGGCATTTTTGACTGGTTTGCCCCATCGTTGCCACAAAGGGCCTGGTGCAGTCATCCCGTAGTTGCTGTAAAGAAATTTGCCGGCTGCTGTTTCGGCTTGATATCCGGCAGTTTGGACGTAACGGTAGACTGCGGTTGCGTTGGGTTCGCGAAAATGTACAGCCAGAATTGCCCCGTCACCATCAAACCAATGTCCCGCGCGATCGCCCCCCCGTTCCAACCTTCCAGGGCCATTACGATACAAAGTACCGCGCAATCCTTCTGGGATTTTACCGCTGAGGACTTGTAACTGAGTCGAGGGAAACTCTTTGGCGGGATTGATAATAGCTTTTGCCCAGGCTTTTTTTGTTGAGACTTGATTAGTTGTTTTTAATGTAGACATTGTTTGGTAATTGGTAATTGGTAATTGGTAATTGGTAATTGGTGATTGAGGACTTACGCACGTTCAGGTTAGAAACGAGGTCAGAAACCGGGTTTCTTTGTAGATATCTAGTAATAATCTTCAATTTTTCATAGAAACCCGGTTTCTTTGGTCAGGTGCGTAAGTCCTGAATTAATTACTGCGTAATTGCAGTTAACAGTTAACAGTTAACAGTTAACAGTTAACAACTAACAATTAACAATTAACTTCTGGCAAAATCAACATCGCATCGCCAAAAGAATAGAAACGATATTGATGTGCGATCGCCTCCTCATACAACTCAAACAACCGCTGCCTACCAATCATCGCACTGACCAACATCAGCAAACTAGATTGCGGTAAGTGAAAATTTGTAATTAGCCCCTCAACCACTTGCCACCGATAACCGGGATAAATAAATAAATCTGTATGTCCGCAAAAAGCTTGTAGCGACGGTAAATTTTGCTTTTGGGCCGACGCTGCGGCCCCCTCCAGAGCCCTTACCGCCGTCGTACCCACCGCAATAATTCGGCCGCCATTTGCCTGAGTCTGGCGAATTTTGTCTACCGTTATCGCGGGTACTTCCACCCATTCTCTGTGCATCTTATGAGTCGTAAGATCCTCTACTTCCACCGGTCGAAACGTGCCCACCCCAACGTGCAGCGTCACAAAAGCTTGCTCAATGCCCTTCTCCTGTAATCCCTTAAGTAATTCATCAGTAAAGTGTAGCCCAGCAGTCGGCGCTGCGATCGCCCCCAATTTCTCAGCATAAATCGTCTGATACTGTTCTCCTAAAGCCTGAGAATTCTTAATATAAGGCGGTAACGGTATATGACCATATTCCGGCAACAACTGCACTAGAGACATTCCCACAGGCACTTCAAACTGCAACAGCCGCCCCCCAGTAGCCTCATCCCTTTCCAGAACCGTCGCACTCAAGCGATCGCCATTAGGAATTTCCCCATTGAGTGGGTCAAACTCGATCCTAGCACCTGGTTTCAAGCGTTTTCCCGGTTTAACCAAAGCCAGCCAGCAATTGCGTTCTCGCTCTTCCATTAGCAAGGCTTCCACCGGGTAGCCATTAGGTTTACGACCTTTAAGCCTAGCTGGGAGCACGCGGGTATTATTGAGAACCAGTAAATCTCCCCGCTTGAGAAAGTTTGGCAACTCCCGAAAAATAGAATGCTGGTGGCTATGGGGAGAATCCACTACCAGTAAACGGGAGCTATCCCTTGGTACAACTGGATTTTGGGCAATCCGTTCGGGAGGGAGTACGTAGTTGTAAGCCTCTAATTTCAAGTCTAATGAGGAATCAATTTCTGTCATTTCGTATATCTCTGTAAAATAAATCTGTAAACTTAGCAACAAATTGGGTAAAACCCCCCATCCAAATTCGGGGGCTTCTCCCCTAGCGCTGGAAGCGATACTCCACGAATATAGAAGTATAGCGTCAGCTTCTCACCTCAAGGAGAGCTATGGAATACCTCTACTACATTGCCAATACCAGTCTCACCCTGAGAGTGGTTGATTACCTCCGAACCCCCAGAGACCTACCGGTTCAATTTATCACCGTCATTCATCAGATCGATGGTTGGGTGGTAAAAGTAAAAATGAGTCAATATTTAACGCCTCAGCAGCACGGAGACTTCCGAGCTTTTATGAATGAACTGGGGATACCTTACGAGCCAGAAATTCGCCTGCAAATGGCACTTTGGAGCTTAGAAACAGGACAATCACCTTTGAGCGTCATGCGCCGTTACCAAGTGGCAGTTGTTTGTCACGGCAGTCCCGATCGCAAAGAAATTGAAGCCTTTCGCCAGCAGTTTGTTAAGGGACTGGGATACTGCCCAGAAACTCTTGCTTAAATAAATTAAAAATTAAAAAGTGGTATTTCCCATTCCCTTTAATTTTTAATGGCTAAAGGCTGATTGGATATACTCTTGCAGAGTAAGACACCAAGACCCTACTATTACTGGTTCACCGATCGCCACAGTTAAGCTAGATTTTTGCTGATGATTTGATTGTGAAGGTTCGCAGCAGACGAGAGCGACATCAAATCGGCAAGGGTAATCTGCCAATTCTGGGCGATCGCTTAAAAATATTTCTGCCGTTTGCCAAAGCTTTGCTTGCTTTGTCGCATTAACAGCAAGCATTCCATCAGCATCCCAATTTCTCCGACGACGAGTTTTAACCTCTACAAAGATTAAAGTTGGTAATGGGTGATTGGTAATGGGTGATTGGTAATGGGTAATTGGTAATTGGTAATTGTGTTCCTCTCCCCTGCTCCCCCGCTCCCCATCTCCTGGTGCGATCGCGATCGTATCAATTTCCCCGTAGCGACACCGCCAACGCCGATGCAAAATTTCCCAGCCTTGTTCCTCCAACCACTGCGCTACTAAGTTTTCTCCCAAATTGCCAATATTGTTGGCATTTGAGGATAGGCCAGCAAAACGAGAAGGATCAGCAGTTGTAGGATGCTCTAGATCGTTGCTTAGCTTGACACCCTTTCTAGTAAAATCAAAAGTTGATAGATCGCTGTTTCCCATTAGCTTTCAATTGCATGATTTCTAGTATTCGCCAACATATTTATACCTTCTTGTTCAGTTTAGTTCTCTTTGTCGCCGTCAGTCTGGTAGCAATTGCTATTAATCCAGTACCTGCCTTGGCTCTAGATTACAATAGAGAAGCCCTAGTCGGTGCTGATTTCTCAGGGCGCGATCTCACTGACGCGCAATTTACCAAGGCAAATCTCCGCAACAGTAATTTTAGCAATGCAAATTTGCAGGGTGTAAGCTTTTTCGCTGCAAATATGGAAGATGCCAATTTTGAGGGCGCTAATCTTAGGGGGGCGACTTTGGATTTAGCTCGGATGATTAAAGTGAATTTAACTAATGCAATCCTTGAGGGAGCTTTTGCTTACAATACCAAGTTTGAACGGGCGATCGTTGACGGTGCTGACTTTACGGATATCCTCATCCGCGATGATATGGTAGAAAAGTTGTGTAAAGTGGCGCGAGGAACTAATCCGGTTACTGGTAGGAACACTCGCGAAACTCTGTTTTGTGATTAGGTAATTGGTAATTGGTAATTGGTAATTGGTAATAAACGTAAGGTGGGCGCTCGCCGCAAAAATATTGTCACGAGTCGCTAATATGGTTTCGGCGAGCGCCCACCCTACAAGTTATATAAGCGTTTATTTATGTCCATCTACTTAATGGCTAATTGCTAATTGCAATCGCTAATTACCCATCTCCCCCATCTCCCCTGCTCAAGAGCTCCCCTCTTTCCCTAGCCCCTAGTCCCTAGTCCCTTCTTCTATAAGAATTTTGTTGCGATCGCCAGAGAGAAGAAAATCGAGATATAGCAAGTACAAATACTTAATAAGTTCATTACATAAATTGAGTATTTTGCATCAATTTGCAAAGAAACTTAATCTAATTCAAGACAAGAAACACTCTATCTTAAGATAGATATAAAAGCGCCTTTTAACTTTTTAGAATAGAAAATATTAATGGAGTTTTAAGGTGAAACAATTAGCAATCGCCTTGGTTTTTTTTAGTGGGGTAAGTATTACTCTGATCGGTTGCTCAAGAGAACCCCCTAACCCTCAGAGCAGCACAGAAAGTAGTTCTGAACTTTCATCCGTTGCAGTAGCAGTTCGCGACCTCGGCAACCCCTTCTTCGTACAAGTTGGTAAAGGTGCAGAGGCCGAAGCAAAGAAACTAGGGGGGCCGAACATAAGGACAACTCTCGTTTCCAGTGGGGACGATTTAAATCAGCAATTTAACCAAATTGAAAACTTTATTGCCTCGAAAGTCAGCATGATTATACTCAATGCTGCTGACAGTAAAGGCATCGCTCCCGCTGTAGAAAAAGCTAAGCAAGCAGGCATTCCCATAGTTGCAGTTGATACCGCCGCTGATGGAGGTGTTGATGCCACAGTTACTTCAAATAACGTCCAAGCTGGTGAAGTAAGCTGTCAATATATTGCCGATCGCTTAAAGGGTCAAGGCAGTGTTGTAATTATCAATGGGCCTCCTGTTGCTTCAGTGATTGAGCGAGTCCAAGGGTGCGAGAATGTATTCTCTAAATATCCTGGGATTAAGGTTCTTTCCAAAACTCAAAATGCAGAAGGTAGCCGCGATGGTGGGTTGAGAGTCATGAGCGATTTGCTCACTTCCTTCCCAAAAATTGATGCTGTTTTTGCAATTAATGACCCTTGTGCTATTGGCGCAGAGCTAGCCGCTAAACAGTCACAACGAGATGAATTCTTTATTGTTGGTGTCGATGGCGCACCTGAAGCTCTCGATGCGCTCAAGCAGAACAATAGTTTATTTGTAGCTACAGCAGCTCAAGACCCATTTCGCATGGCAGCCAAGGCTGTTGAGGTGGGAAATGATATTCGGAAAGGAAAGAAGCCTGCCGACCCAACAATTCTAATTCCAGTCAAGCTCATTACTCGTGAAAACGTTAACGAGCATAAAGGCTGGACAAGTGAATAAACAAGTTTTTGGCTTAATATCGACAAAGTTTGTGAGTTTCAGGTTGCGTAATACAGTCAAGCTGTATTACATAAAACTGGAGGATTTTTAATGGTAAATATCTCTGAATCACCTATACAGACTAAACCAATTCTAGAAATGCAAGGCATTACAAAAACCTTTAACGGTTTTAATGCTTTGCAAGATGTAAATCTAACAATTTATCCAGGGGAAGTTCACGCCCTCATGGGTGAAAATGGTGCGGGTAAAAGTACGCTGATGAAAATTTTAGCGGGAGCCTATATAGCCGATCGGGGAGAAATCAGAATTGATGGTCAAACTATTAGGATGACTAGCCCCGGTCAAGCTAGAGAGTTGGGAATAGCGATTATTTATCAAGAGCTTAATCTCGCCCCCAATTTAACAGTTGCCGAAAACATTTTTATGGGGAGCGAACTCACAAAAGGGGGCGCTCTAATCGACCAAAGCGCAATGCGGAGTAAGGCATCGCAGGTACTAGAAAATCTTGATGCCAGTTTTGATGCTGGAGACTTGGTTTCAACACTTTCAATTGCCGAACAGCAGCAAGTTGAGATCGCCAGAGCGCTAAAAGATAAAAGCCGCATTTTAGTGATGGATGAGCCAACAGCAGCGCTCTCAGACCGCGAGACAGAAAAGCTTTTTGAAGTCGTTCATCGGTTGCGGAAAGAGGGGATTGCTATTATTTATATTAGCCATCGCATGGAAGAAATTTATGCCCTTGCCGATCGCGTTAGTGTAATCCGAGATGGTGGCTATATTGGCTCTTTGGAAAAAAGCGAAATTTCCGCAGAACGCCTAGTGGAAATGATGGTAGGTCGCCCGTTACAGGATTTATACGAACATAAACGTCAAACAAATCCTGGCTCAGTTGTTCTGGAAGTAACCAATTTAAGTGATGGCCGGAAAAAGGTAAAGTCTGCAAGTTTTAAACTCCATGCTGGCGAAATTGTTGGTTTAGCTGGTTTGGTTGGTGCTGGTAGAACTGAGCTTGCTCGTCTGATTTTTGGTGCCGATCCAAAAATGAGCGGGGAAATTAAATTGGAGGGTCGTCCTCTCAATATCTCCGAGCCAAGTAATGCCATTCAATCAGGAATTGCTTATGTGCCAGAAGATATTAAAGAGCAGCATCCATTGAACATTTCTAGCCCCGATGATGCCATTGAAGCTGGCATTGCCTATGTACCGGAAGACCGCAAAAATTTAGGTCTATTTCTAGAAATGAGTTCGGGTGAAAATATCACTTTGAATGTGCTCGATCGAGAAGCAAAAGCTGGGATTATCAACTCAAAATCTCTGGCTCAAGTTGTGACTGATGCCATTCAAAACTTAGGTATTCGTCTTGCCAGTCCTAGCATTAGAGCAATGGATTTATCTGGAGGAAATCAACAGAAGTTATTGCTAGCACGTTGGTTAGCAATTAACCCCAAGGTACTTTTACTAGATGAACCAACGCGAGGTGTAGATATTGGGGCAAAAAGCGAAATTTATCGCATTATTAGCGATTTGGCAACAAATGGTGTCGCCATTTTGATGATTTCCAGCGAGTTGCCGGAAATTGTGGGAATGAGCGATCGCGTCTTAATAATGCGGGCCGGAAGCTTAGTTGGTGAAGTAGGCGGCTCAACTGGGGAAAAGATTACACAAGAGAACATTATGGCTTATGCCACTGGAGCAAGAGGGGTACAAAAACTATGAGTCAAACACAAGCGAAAAGCAGCATAAATTCAGGTCGCGATCGCTCCAAAGCGAGTAAAGTTCAAGCTTGGAGAAATTTTATCCAGGTTGCCGGTATCCTACCGATTTTGATTGTAATTTGTATAGTTTTTTCACTGGTTACGCCCAACTTTCTTTCACTAGGAAATCTTATTAACGTCATTCGACAAGCATCGATCAATATCGTGCTAGCTACGGGGATGACGTTTGTGATTTTGACTGGAGGAATTGACCTATCAGTGGGGTCAATTTTAGGAGTAACAGCAGTTGTTGGGGTACTGGTATCGTTACTTCCAGGTCTGGGTTGGTTCGCCGTACCTGCTGCACTATTAGCGGGAATTGGTTTGGGATTACTTAATGGTTCGTTAATTGCCTATTTGGGCTTACCTCCATTCATCGTTACGCTGGGTTCTTATACTGCGCTGCGAGGGGTTGCCTATTTGGTAGCTAATGGCACTACAGTTATTAATCGCAATCTTAATTTTGCCTGGATAGGCAATAATTATCTGGGGCCGATTCCTTGGTTAGTAATCATAGCTTTTCTGGCAGTATTAGCAAGTTGGTTTGTCTTACGGCGGACTGTTCTTGGCAGACATATTTACGCTGTGGGGGGTAATTCACGGGCCGCAAGACTAACAGGAATTAAGGTAAATCGGGTACTGTTATTTGTCTATGGCGTGAGTGGGTTACTGTCTGGTTTAGGCGGTATTATGAGCGCATCGCGCCTCTACAGTGCGACGGGGATGTTAGGGCAAGGTTACGAACTCGATGCGATCGCTGCTGTCATTTTGGGAGGAACGAGCTTCACGGGTGGGATTGGCACTATCTGGGGTACATTACTTGGTGCCCTAATTATTGCCCTACTCAATAATGGATTAACCCTGATGAACGTATCGTTTTTCTGGCAGTTAGTTGTCAAAGGTCTAGTGATTATTATCGCCGTGACAATTGACAAACTTCGCACTCGTTCTAGCCTTGCATGAGAGTGAAAAAAGGGAAATTATCTAATTCTGAAAATTAAGTAGCTTCACCTAATTAAACCTAAGCTCAAGATGCAGTTTTTAAGTGTGGAAAAGCTTAATATAGGTTGGGTTTAGCAAAGCGAAACCCAACTTTCTAAATTTATAGGACTCAAGAGAAGGATGAGTATAGGACTTCGCTATATCCATCCTATAACTTAAAACTAAAAACTTTGGAATGGGTTTCACTTGTTCAGCCTACCCTAAAATTAATTAGAATAAACTGGGAAAAAACCTCCCGCTCGCATTTCTTGTACGCTATCCTTAACTACTTGAATAATAGTAGAAATATCCTCATTGCTGTGAGCAGTGGAAAGAAAACAGCTACGTCCTTCACAGATATAGAGACCTTTTTCCAGTAAGTGAAAAAGTAGCGGATCGATATTCGTCGATGCTGCTGGGCGAAATTGGGAGCCAAAATTCACAAGCCAGATGGGAATTTCCTGCTCTTTAAAATAAACATTCAAGGTTTTAACTAACTCTGAAGTCCGCTGATTGAGCTGTTGTTGAAGTGAAGGGCCTTGAGCGATCAAATATTGCAAAACAGTTCGAGCCGCCGCCATCGCTAGGGGGTGCTTGCAAAACGTCCCAGCAAAGATTGTCGTTTTTACCTGGGGGTAAGATTCATCTCCATAATTCCACATACCGCCGTCAATTTTATCCAAGTAAGTAGCCTTGCCAGCGACGATACCAATAGGCATACCCCCACCTACAATTTTACCATAAGTGGTGATATCTGCTTGAATACCAAACAACGCTTGTACTCCTCCCAGATCGATTCGGAAGCCAGTTACCATCTCATCAAAGATTAACGCAATACCAGTTTCTTTAGTCAATTGCCTGAGTTCATAGAGAAATTCTTTAGGCTGAAAATCGGGGCGGAAGCTTTGTATGGGTTCAACCAAAACGGCTGCTAATTCCTGTTGATTAGCTTTAATAATTTCAAGAGACTGAGGGTTTCCATAATCCAAAACTAGAACATTTTCGACAAAATTAGAGGGGATTCCTGATGCTTTAGGAAGAGTATGTAGATGACCATCTACTTCTTTAGCAATCGCTAGGGTTCCATCAAAATGACCGTGATAAGAACCAGAAAACAAGGCTATTTTATTGCGTCCAGTTGCAGCTCTTGCCAAACGTAATGCTGTCATCACAGCTTCCGTACCGGTATTAGAAAATGCTACCCGCTCCATCCCAGTTAGTTTGCTGATTAACTCGGCCACTTCACCAGCTAATTCTGATTGAGGGCCAATTTGTACGCCTCGATCCATTTGCTCTAAAATCGCTTCTTTAATAAAGGGCGGATTGTGACCGAAAAGATTGATTCCAAACCCCATTGTAATGTCGATATATTCATTGTCATCAACATCCCACATTCGGGAACCAAGCGATTGCTTCGCGACAATGGGATAAAACATCTCTTTTACAGGAAAGCGAAACCCATCAGCCGCTCTATTATCCGCTAAAACTGAACGATATTTTTGCGCGAGTTGCTTTGATGTTTTAGTGCGTTGAATATAGCGAGCGAGCAACGCTTCTAGATGTTTTTGTTGTAGGCGATCGTTCATTTAAACTTCTCCTAAAGTTGAGTATAGAGCTGGGGGTTAGGTTTCTTTGTAGTCCGTAAGGCATTGAGAAGAGCTATATCAAGTCACGAGCGCTCAAAAATGAAAGATAAGTCCGAAACAAATTCACATCAGCTTGCGGACAGATAATATCAGTTCCCGAAAGGCGATTCAACGTATTCTGGCAATCGAATTGCAGTACGGCTGACTTAATTATTTCTGCTTCCGACACTTTTTCAGAGAAAAGACCGACAAGTGGATACAACGCATTTTCTGGAGAATATCCAGCACGATTTAGTATTTCTGCTTGCCAATTTTTATAAGAAATCTGCTCAATTAGATAGCCCATTGAGCGAACCCAGTCAACTAATTCACTCAGATGGAAAGAATTAGGGTTTACTAAGTGAAAAGTCTCTCCAAGGGCTGCTTTTTGTCGAGAAAGATGAACGATCGCTCGGCTTACATAATCTACAGGCGCTACGTTCATCATCCTATCCCGATCCGGCGCGCATCGAAGTTGCACACAACCAGCTATTAACCGGTAGAGTAAATCAGTAGGATTACAAACACCTGTTTTGCTGTGTCCAGAAATCCGTCCTGGTCTGTAAATGTTAACAGGAATTCCCCGCTCGCGCGCGATCGCCATTAATTTTTCTGCCACCCATTTACTCTGAGTATAAGCACCTTTGAGGTCCTCTCCGGCAGTCAGTTCATCCTGCTCTCGCACCACCTTAATCCCAGACTCTCCAATTGCCGAAAAAATGGAAATAGTAGAAATAAAATGAACGGGTTTGACCTTACATTGACTCGCTAATCGCAGTATTTCTTGGGTTCCCAAAACATTTGCTGGTTTCAGAACTGAATAGGGATAAGTAAACTTGACAAACGCACCATTGTGGTAAATGACATCAATCTTATTGGCTAAAACTTGAAATTCTCCCTCAGAAAGTCCCAAAAGTGGTTGAGATAAATCTCCAATTATTGGCAAAATACGGTGACTGTTGCTTTCGTCCCAAATAGAATAAGATTCGAGGCTACTTTGAATCCGTTTTTTACCTGATTCAGGATCGGGGGAACGGACTAGGCAATAAATTTCAGCTTGAGTTTGTTGGAGGAGATCGTGAAGTAAAAAAGCTCCCAGAAATCCCGTCGATCCTGTTAACAAAATGCAAGCTGGTTCAGTTATTAGCTCCCTTGACAAACTGTCAGGGCGGATTGCGGGATCTAAAACAACTTCAGCGTTAATATCAAAACTCACAGGGCGATCTTCCGCAGCATCGAGACCATGCTTAACCTCAATATTTTTTGCTAAAGCAGCAATAGTAGGAGCTTCAAAGAAACGCCGCAAAAGTAATTCAACTTGAAAAACATCTCTTACCTTTGCTAACAACTGGGTAATCAGTAAGGAATGCCCTCCTAAATCAAAGAAATTGTCATAAATTCCCACTTGGTCAAGCCCTAATAACTCAGCCCAAATTTCAGCAAGAATCGTTTCTACGCGAGTGCGAGGAGCAACGAAACTATCAGCTAAATCAGCTTTAATTACCTCCGATGCTAGTAACGCTCGACGGTCTATTTTTCCATTAGTAGTGAGGGGCAATGCTTTCAAAATTACGAAAGCTGATGGTACCATATACTCTGGCAGTTTTTCTTTTAAAAATGAACGCAATTCCTTAATAGCAATAGCTGAGTCTAGATTGGGGACTAAATAGGCAACCAAACGCTGATTGCCGGGTTCGTTTTCCCGAAGCAAAACCACCGCTTCACTCACCGCCGGATGTTGAGATAGCACTGCTTCTATTTCTCCTAGTTCAATGCGAAAACCTCGCAGTTTAACTTGAGCGTCTATACGCCCCAGAAACTCAATATTTCCGTCCGGTAAATAGCGAGCCAAATCTCCAGTTTTATACAATCGCAATCCTGACTCTAAGTTAAAGGGATTGACAATAAATTTTTCCTTAGTTAGTTGGGGTTGATTTAGATAGCCACGAGCTAAAGAAGCACCGCCGATATATAACTCCCCGGACACGCCAATAGGAACTGGCTGCAACTGCGGATCTAGTAAATAAATCTGGACATTATTAATAGGACGACCTAGGGGAACTGATTCATAAAAAGAATTTTCTTGCTCTTTTATCTGATATGTCAGTACACCTACGGTTGTTTCTGTCGGCCCATAATGGTTGAAAATTAAACAGTCTGGAGCGTATTTCTGGATAGTTGCTAGCAAATTCCAAGTTAAAACTTCACCCCCTAGTATCAATCGCTTTTTAGGCAAAACTTGCGCGGGATTAGCAGCAGTTAGTAAAGCTTTCAGATGGGAGGGAACAATTTTGAGACAGTCAATAGAATGCTGCTGAAAGTAAGCAGCGATTGCCTCTGGATTGGTGGCGCATTCTTGGGAAATTATATGAAGGCATCCTCCTATACATAAAGCTGGAAAAATCACTGTATTTCCTAAGTCCGCTGCTAAAGTAGAAACGGTTGCAAAACTGGCATTGGATGGCAAGTTTAATCGTTCCTGAATACTATATAAATAATTGACAAGCGCTCGGTGTTCGATAGCAACTCCTTTAGGGTTGCCAGTAGAACCAGAGGTATAAATCACATAGGCTAAGTTTTCAGGAGAGGGGGAAGAAAGCAGAGGGTAAGCATCAAAAGTTAGGGGAATATCTGTGTCTAAACAAAGGATTTCTGCGCCAGTTTGAGGCACGCTTTCGAGCAGATGTTGTTGCGTTAATACCACTGGCACACGAGCATCCTGTAACATCAATGCTAGCCGATCTTTTGGCATTGCCGGATCGAGTGGTAAATACGCACCACCAGCTTTGAGAATGCCAAGAATTCCGGCGATTGCTTCCACAGAGCGATCCGCACAAATTCCCACTATTACTTCGGACTTTACTCCTAGTTTTTGTAGGGAATAAGCGATTTGATTGGCAAGTAAATTAAGTTGACGGTAAGTAAGTTGCTGGTTTTCAAAGACAATCGCGATCTGTTCTGGTACAAGCTCTGCTTGTTCCTCAAATAGTTGGTGAATGCACTTATTTTGGGGATAATCGGCTTTCGTACTATTAAATTCAACTAAGATTTCCTGACAGGTGCGATCGCTGAGAATTTGTAATTCACCGATCGCGGTTGTTGGGTTGTTAGCAGCACTTTTTACTAATGTATAGAATTGTTCTGCTAAACATTGGATAGCTTGTTCTCCTATCCAAGTAGAATCGTAGTAAAACTCGGCGACGATCCCATTTTCCCGGCGTTGGCAAGAAAGTTTAACTTTGAAGCGATCGTTACATACATATTGCTGATACATTGAAAAATCTACGCCAGCGGCAGAATACTTTTCTAGTTGTTCCTCAAACTCAAAGCAAAATGGGAAAAATGAGAGATCGTCACCGAGATTTTTTGGAAAAAAATACTCCTGCAATTTATAAGCATTGCTTTCTGATTGCTGAATTTGTTGCAAAATTTCCTGAAAAGTAAAGTGTTCTAGTATGTAAGAACGAATCGGTAAAAATTTCGTAAATAGACCAAAAGTTGGTTCTAGTTCTTCGTATTTCCGACCATTGAGTGCTGTGGCGACAACTATTTCTGCCTTTCCCACCAACCGCCAGAGTAAAGTTTTCCAGCAAGCAAGTAAGAAGGTAGAAAATGATGTATTCTCGCGTCGAGAAATTTGGTCTATTTTCGCTAGTAAATCAAGCTCTATTTTTACCTCAAAACAATTCGGTTCAAATTTGTCTTGCAGGTCAATTAGTTTATTCTCAAAAGGTAACTTTAAATTGACCAGTTCTGAGTTATATTGGTCGTTCCAATATTTTTTACCTTCTGCTGCCTCTTCATCCTCAATCAATTCATTCTGCCATTCCGAATATTGGACATACTGCACTACGTTGTCGGAGAGTTCCTGACCTTGTAAGCAAGCTGAATAAGACTCACTAATTTCTCGAATTAGGTTTTTAAGAGTCCAGCTATCGGCACACAGGGAAGGTAGACTGACAACCAAAATGTGCCTATTGATTGATAAAGAAATTAGGGATAAGTGCCAAATTGGATTTTGCTCAAAATTAAAACTTGAGTATTTTTCTTTGCATAATAACTCCTCAATTTTAGCGACTTGTGCTGACGAATTTAGCCCTTCATAATTAACGCTCTCCCAGGAAATTATGCTGCCCTCCGCTATAACTTGAATGGGGATTTTGATTCCAGAGCGGCGGTGAAAAGTTGTCCGTAAAATTTCGTGGCGATCGCTAACTCGTTCCAAAGCCTTTTTTAGAGCTTCTGTTTTGAGATCGCCGACTAACAAAAGGGCACACTGGGCTCGATAAGCGGGGCTATCTTGTTGCAATAACCACAGGTACTTTTGTTGAGGAGAGAGCCGAAATCCATTAATTGTTTGCATTTTTTCCTGATTCTTGTTACTTAATTTTTAAGAAATTACCGATGTATTGAAGGGTGTTGGGTCAGCAAGTCAACTTTTCAATCTCTGCTTCTCCGATCATTTCCCCCATTGCTACGACAATCTTTCGCGCTCCTAAGAATGGGTTCCGACTGTGAGCAACGGACATATTATCTAATATTAATATGTCTCCTGCTTCCCAAGGAAAACTGATAGTAGCCTGCTGATAAATAGCCTGAATCTCTTCGATTACTAAGTCTTCAATCGGGCTACCATCGCCGTAATAGACGTTGCGAGGCAAGTTTTCTTCTCCAAATACAGACAATAAAGAAGCACGAACTGCTGGATCTAAACAGGAAATGTGGTGTAAGAAAAGCTGATTAAAGAATACCATTTCGTTGGTAATCGGATGTTGGACAATTGCTGGACGTACTTTGCGAGCGATTAGCCTATTTCCTTCTTTCCATTCAAAGTCTATCTTGGCATGACGACAATATTTTTCTACCTCCGTTTTGTCTGCTGTTTTGAAAAATTCTTGCCAGCTTACATCCAGTCCATCGGTGTAATTACGGACGTACATAAGTTGCTTTTGGGCAAAGATTTCGCGGAGCTTAGGAGGGAGTAACTGGTAAATTTTTCGGCAATCAACGATGGGGGTTTCTCCGCCTTGTTGAGCGGGTTGAACGCAGAAAAACCAGATTTTCAAAGGCCAGCAATGCAGGTGCGAACTTTCATTGTGAAACAAAATAGTTTTATCGGCTGGGTAAGGAGTTGATCCATAAACTTTTTCGCTAATTCCTTCGCGTGGTAAGTCTCCATACTCGCCAAATAATTGCGGACAAATTACATGAGCAAACTGCTCAAAGGTAGAAACTAAAGGCTCTGTAAAGCCTCGAAATAGAATTGCGCCATGTTGTAGCAATTTGCTCTCGATAAACTCTCGGTTGTTCTTTGCCCAATCAATCAGATCGACATCAGTTACGGCAGGCTTAATTAGTAACGGTAAGAGTTCCCCAGACTGAAGATAATCGGTTTTTATTAACTCGCAATCTGACAAAGCTACCACTTTAGGCTTAACGTTTTTAAATTTGTTGAAGCTAAGCTTTTCACGCTTTAATTCTTGCATAGATTGTTTTTGTTTTTCAACTTCAGCGATGATTTCTAAGTTATTTAAACGAGTATCTGGCTGCGCTACAATACTGTTTAATAGGGTTTCAAAACGACTGGACATTTGCTCAATGGCGCTCGCATCAAAGAGATCGCTATTGTATTTCCATCGACCCACAATTCCTTGCTCTGTTTCACCCATGAAGAGAACTAAATCAAATTTGGCAATTCCGCTGTCAATTTCTAACGGAGTCAAGCTTAATCCTGCTAGTTGTAAAGCAGGGATAGGCATATTTTGCAGGACGAATAAAACTTGGAAGAGTGGCGTTTGGTTTAGAGTGCGATTCGGTCGTAATTCCTCTACCAATTTATCAAAAGGTAAATCTTGGTAAGCGTAGGCTTTTAAAGAAACTTCTCGCACGCGCTCGAGCAATTCACAAAAAGTAGGATTGCCACTCAGATCGTTACGCAAAAGGAGAATATTAACAAAGAAACCAATCAGAGCTTCTGTCTCAAATTGGGTGCGATTGGCGAGATCGGTGCCGATGGTGATGTCATCCTGATTAGTATAGCGATATAAAAGTGTTTCAAGAGCAGCTAATAATGTCATGAAAAGGGTGACATTTTGTTGACGGCTCAACTTCTTGAGTGCTGCGGAAAGATGTGGAGAAAGCGCGAAAGGTTGAATAGCAGCTTCGTAGGTGGAAGTAGCCGCAGTGACTTGTTTTGTTGGGAGCTTTAGCGCTGAATAATTGTTGCCTAATTGTTGCTTCCAATAGGAAAGCTTTTCTTCTAAAACTTCTCCTTGTAGCCACTTCCTCTGCCATACAGTATAATCAACATATTGAAGTTTAAGTTCAGAGAGAGGGGAGGATTTGCCGGTAGAAAAAGCTTCGTAAATAGTTGCCATTTCTCGCACAATTATTCCGAGTGACCAGCCATCAGCAATAATATGATGAATGGTGAGCAATAATATGTATTCTGTCTCAGCTAATTGTAGCAAAGTAACCCGTATTAATGGCAATTTTGCTAAAATAAAAGGCTTCCTTGCTTCTTCCGAGACAAGTTGTAGGGCTTTAGCTTCCCGTTCTGATTGATGAAAGTTGCGTAAATCTACTACTGATAAAGTGAAAGTAAAAGAGGGAGTAATTACTTGAATTGGTCGTCCTTCCACTGTGTTAAAAGTGGTTCGTAAGGCTTCATGGCGATTGATAATTTCTTGGAAACTTCGCTCTAATACTTCAAGGTTGAGAATACCTTTTAAGCGCACGGCTGCGGGAATATTGTAAGCCGGATTACCTGGTTGCAATTGATCGAGAAACCAGAGTCGCTGTTGTGCGAAAGAAAGGGGTAATTCTCCTTCCCGCGAAACGCGCTCAATCGGGGGAGTTTCGAGTTTTAGAGGGCTGTGGCAAGCCTGGGAAACGCGATCGCTTAAACTTGCTACTGTTGGCGCTTCAAATAAAACACGCAGGGGCAGTTCAATTTGAAAAGCTGCGCGCAGGCGGGCGATCGCTTGAGTTGCCAATAGCGAATGCCCTCCCAAATCGAAGAAATTGTCGTCGCTGCCAATGTACTCAACGCCCAAAATTTCGCCCCAAATGCTAGCAACCATTTCTTCAACGGGCGATCGCACTGTCGCGATCGCACTTTTTTCGGGATCTGGTAGCGATCGGCGATCGATCTTGCCATTCGGCAAAAGTGGCAAACCTTCCAGTAGCACAAATGCTGAAGGCATCATATATTCAGGTAGTTTTTGCTTTAAATCATCGCGCAATTCGTCTGTAATAATCAACGATTGAGCCTCTATCAAACTCCCCTTCGACCTCTGCGGAACGACATAAGCCACTAAACGTTTGTTGCCCAAACTATCTTCTCTGACTGTAACTACCGTTTCTTGTACAGCCGGATGCCGCTCTAAAACCGCCTCAATTTCTCCTAATTCAATACGGAAGCCACGAATTTTTACCTGGCGATCGATGCGCCCTAAAAATTCAAGCATTCCCTCTGGAAGCCATCGCCCTAAATCTCCTGTTTTGTATATTAAATCTTTGTCAAGACCTGGTAGCGGTTTGGCTGTATTTGGAAATGGATTGCTAACAAAGCTTAATGCAGTATTCTGTTCATCTTTCCAATAGCCCTCGCCAACACCAAATCCCGATACGCAAATCTCTCCTGGAACTCCAATCGGTACTAACTTCATTTGAGAGTCAAGGATGTAGAGATTTAAATTAGCAAGAGGTTTGCCAATAGGAAGCAATCGCTGATTTTTTTGTAACGGTTTTTCAATAATTGCCTGGGTAATATCGTCAGCCGCTTCTGTAGGGCCATAAGCATTAACAATGCTAATCGAGGGATACAAATTTAGCCACTGATTTGCCAATTCTACCGAGACAGATTCTCCTGTTACCATCATCCACTTTAAATCAGGTAATGCTCGTTGCTGAGGAGATAATTGTGAAAGGTAATCTATCAATCCTCGGACAACGGTGGGTACAAGTTCTACGATAGTTATTTTTTGGTGGTGAATTAACTGGAATAACTTTTCAGGGTTGCAAACAATGTCTAAATTTGCAATCGCAGTTTTCCCCCCAATTAAAAGCGGTGCTAAAAATTGCCAAATAGAAATATCTGAGGAAGCAGGAGCACTTTGTAAAAATGCTAATTCTTCACTCAAGCTTAGAGCTTCAAATTGAGCATAAATGTGATTAATTGCGCCCCCATGTCTGATAATGGCTCCTTTGGGTAATCCGGTGGAACCGGAGGTATAAATTGCATAAGCAGGATCGATTCCATAATTGCTCGTAGGTAAATTCGTGGTAGGTAATTTCTCAAAATTGTGGCGATTGTAAATCTTTATATCGCAGGGAAATACGACAGTTTTTTGATTTAGATTGACATCCAAACAAATCAAATATTTTAAATGAGGACAATCCTCAATTTGACTGGTCAAACCCTCTAAAAATAAACTGTGGGTTAACAGAATCCTAACTTCGCTATGAGATAGCATATAGCGAATTCTTTCTGGGGGATAAGTGCTATCAATTGGAACGTAGGCTCCACCCGCTTTTAATATTGCGATAATACTAATTAGGAAATTAGGACTTCGCTGTTGCAGAATACCGATAAATTCTCGATTTTTAACTCCTAAGCTCTGCAATAAGTTGGCAAGTTGGTTAGCTTTTTCGTTTAGTTCGCGATAGGTTAACTGGGTACCTTCAAAAACTACCGCTATTTTATTCGGCGTTTTATCGACTTGATTTTCAAATAGTTCATGAAGAGTTTTATGTACTGGGTACTCTCTAGTATTATCGTTAAAAGCTTCTAGGAGTTGAATTTTTTCAGAAGTGTTTAATAGACAAATGTCGCTAATTTTAGTGTGTATGTTATCGAGGGCATTTTTTAGGAGATTAACGTAGTGTAACGCCAATCTCTGAATTGTCTCTTCTTTAAAAAGTAATTCGCTGTACTCGATTTTGCCCTGAAGTTGATGATCTTTAACTTTCCAGGCTATCGTTAAATCGTTCCCCATATCTCCAAAAGTGCTGGCATCATGAATATTTTCTAATAAAACAGCCACATCAAAAATTGGAGATCTATTCTCAGTTGGGGGAAGTTTCAACAACCTAATTAATTGAGTGAATGGATAATTTTGATGACTGTAGGCAGCGATCGCAGTGTCTTTAACTTGCAGTAAAAACTCTTTAAATGTCATTTCATTGGCGAGCGCCGAACGCACGATCGCTACTTGATTAATTAAGCTATCATTTTTGCTGGGATTATAAACGGGAGAACCAACAATAAGGTCTCTATTGCCGGTATATTTGTAGAGCAAAATTTTGGCGGCAGTAAGGAGAACTAGATAAATAGAAAGCTCGGATTTTTTAGATAATTTGAAAATTGCTTTCGAGAACTCACTAGAGAGTTCAAATGTCACCTGTTTATTTTTGACATTACATACTAAAGGTCTTACATAGTCGCCGATCAAAGTTGTCTCCGGCAATTCTCCAGATAGCTTCTTTAGCCAATAAATTTTTTGAGAAAATAAATTTTCATACAGAGATTCTAACTGTTTAATTTGATTGACAATAGGTACCATTTTTCGTCTCCTCAGATTTTTAAAGTCACTAAATGGAAGTTCAGAACCCTTCTTAATTCAAGCAATCCAACAAGGCTTGTTTGATAATTCCGCAACCTTGTTGCAACATAGGCAATTCAATCGTCAGCGGAGGTAAGATTTTGATAACCGCATCATTTCTCCCTACTCTTTCCACAATTAGTCCCAACTCAAAACAACGTGCAGTAACCTTTTTAGCAAAACTAGCAGCACCAAATTTTTCTAAATCAATGCCCCAGATTAAGCCAATTCCTCGGATGTTTAGCATCTCACTGATGGGGGCAATTTCTTGGGTTAAAAAGTTTTTCAAGAAAAATTCTTTCACATTTACTTCACGTTCAAGATTAGTATTTTCTCGATATTCTAGAGCAGCGTTGGCTCCCACAAAAGCCAATTGATTGCCGCGAAAAGTACCCGTATGTTCGCCCGGTTCCCAAATATCTAACTCGCGTTTAATTAACAGAAGCGACATCGGAAATCCATAACCACTAATAGATTTAGAGAGGACGATCATATCAGGGGCGATATTCGCTCTTTCAAAAGAAAAGAAAGCTCCCGTTCGACCGCAACCTACTTGAATATCATCGCAAATTAATAAAATGTCGTGACGATCGCACAAGTCTCTGAGTTGTTGCATCCATTCAATCGGCGCGACAATAATTCCTCCTTCAGCTTGAACAGTTTCAAAAATAATTGCTGCTGGTTTCTCAATGCCAGAATTAACATCATTCAGGACAGCTTCAATAAACCCGATGGTATCAATATTTTCCATGAATCCATAGGGATAAGGCATAAATGTTACGTTATTTAGCGTAACTCCCGCCCCCTCTCTAGCGGCGCTATTACCACTAGCTGCTAAACTGCCTAATGTCATCCCGTGATAGGCTCCCATGAAGGAGAAAATACTCGCTCTTTTTTTAATCTTTCTGGCTAATTTCAACGCTGCTTCAACGGCATTAGTTCCCGTTGGCCCGCAAAATTGAATTTTATAATCCAGATTTTTCGGTTTTAAAATAGAGGAGGTGAATTTTTCTAAAAATTCTTTTTTGGCCGAAGTGTACATATCCAAACCATGCGCGATCGCGTCTGATTCCAGATATGCGATCACTTTTTGCTTGATATAGTCATTGTTGTGACCGTAATTTAATGCCCCTGCTCCTGCCAAAAAATCGATATATTCGGTACCTGACTCTGAATAGATAACAGAACCTTTTGCCCGATGGAATATATCAGGAAAATTTCTGCAATAACTTCTAACATTCGACTCGTGGCTTTCAAAAACATCGAGAGAATGGCTTTTCTTTTGTAGAGCAATACGATTCATGGCAACTTCCTCACTCAAATTAAGTTCTTAGTTAGGTGGTAGTAAACTCAAAATTAAATACTGCTTCTTTTTCGAGCATTAAAGCAATGGGATACTCTCGATCTGCTTGCAACAGCAAGTCCTTTAACCGCCCTTCCGAATGCGCTACCATCCCCTGTAGCACTTTCTCAAAATCCTCTAAAATGCAGGCAATGGTAGCCGTGTCAAAGCGGCGGAAATCGTAATTGATCGCAACGCATAAATCGGAATCAGGATACACAGCGACTGTGAGAGGATAGTTGGTCTTGTAAAATGTATTTTCAATTTCAACTTCTAGACTTCCTTCCCACTGCCGTAAAACTCGATCTACTGGTGCATTTTCAAACACCAAAATGCTCTCGAATAAAGGTAAACTTCGCGGCATTTCACTCCAGCCTTGAATATCAACTAGAGGACTATATTCATACTGGCGCATTTCAATGAGCAGAGCTTGAAGTTGCCTGAGCCAAGTTATTAGAGACTGTTCTAGATTTACCTCGATCCAGACAGGTAATGTATTAACAAATAGTCCTACCATTGATTCTGCTCCCACTAATTCGACTGGACGACCAGAAACCGTACATCCATAGGCAATTTTGTTTTGACCGCTATAGTGGCTGAGGAGTATTGCCCAAGTTGCCTGAAAGAGGACATTGAATGTTACTTGATGCTGCCTTGCTAAAGATTGCAATGCGCTGGCTAGCGCTTGTGATAAATAAATTCGCTGCTCGTCATATTTTTCTTGGGGTGGTGTAGTATTGTCAGAATTGAGGTTAATTAAAGGTGTGGGCGTTCGCAATCCCACCAACGCTTGTCGCCAGAAATTTTCTGCTTGCAATAAATCTTGCGCCTCTAACCAATCAACGTAATTTCGGTAGGGAATACTCGGTACTAAGTTCACTGTTTTCCCCTGACAAAGCGCTTCATAAATTTGAATAAAATCCTTGATTACTAGCGGGACTGACCACCCATCAATAATTAGGAAATGTCGGCTCCAAACAAAGTAGTAAGAGTTATCGGCAAGGCGGAATAAAGTTAACCGCATCAAGCAATCTTGAGCCAAATCGAATCCTGTAGCGCGATCGCGTTCCAGAAAAGTCTTGATTTGCTGCTGCTGTTCAGTAGCTTCGACTCCGCGCCAGTCGTGTAGCTCTAGAGGCACTTTAACTTCTCGATAAACAACTTGTAGGGGTTTATTAATATCTTCCCAATAGAAACCTGTCCGCAAACTAGCGTGCCGATCTACTACTTGCTGCCAAGAGCGCTCGAATACCTCAATATTAAGATTTCCGCGCAAAACAAAAGGCATTTGGAAAAAATATAGTCCTAATTCTGGTGCATACAAACTGTGAAATAGGATGCCTTTTTGAATCGGAGTTAGTTCGTAAATATCTTCAATATTTTCTACTTTCATTAGTTTAGTTTTCCTCGGTTAAGTTTTGCCATAAACCGCTCTAAATCTTGTTGATTCAAGTTGGCTTTAGGAAAGTCAGAAGGCGCATAACTTGCGGTTTTCATAGACTCCGAAGCTGCGACAAGCGATTGTAGAGAATTCAGAAACTCTTGAGCCAGGTTCTCGATCGTGGTTCGTCGATAAGCTGTTTCCTTATATCGCCACTGTACTTGTAATCGTTCCTCACGGATAAATCCCTCAATTTCTATTAAATAACTGCTTCGACCATCGTTCTCTCTCAATTGGATTGGTTGAAAATTTGAGGCAGGTTCTAATAACGGAATCGGTTGCTTATAAGAAAACTTAACCTCTGCTTGCTCTAAATTTAATAGTTTTTCATTTACCTCTAAATCATCGCTAAGATAACGTATTACTCCATAACCTATACCTCCATTGGGAACACTACGCAACTGCTGTTTAATAGCTTTTAATGCTTCAGCAGATTGAGAAATTTTCTGCAACTTAAAGTGTAGGGGAAAGACTGTAGTAAAACAGCCAACAGTTCGCGACAAGTCAATTTCTTTGGCCAGCGCTCGTCCATCTTCTTCCACATCAACTAGCAAAGAATCTACTTTTGTCCATAGTTTAAACGCCTGCACCAATGCTGTTAGCAAGACCTCATCTATTTGAACTCGATAAGTTGTTAACACTTTCTCAAATAATGTCTGCGTTTCTTCAATATTGAGTGCAACTAATACAGGATGGTTATTAGTTTCTACGATGCCGTTAGTCGCAAGCTCTTTTGGCAGTTTGGATACTTCCTGATGTTGTGCGATCCAGTAATCTCGTTCTGAGTCTAATTGAGAAAGGTTAGCATATTTGTACACAAATTTGCACCACTGTTTGAAGGAACTTCTTGCTTCAGGTAATTGTATAGTTTTCCCTTGCCTGAGTTGCGCGATCGCCTCGGCAAATTCCTCTAACAAAATTTGCCATGATTTGTTATCAACCGCGAGTTGATGAACGATAAATAATAGTCGAGAGGGGCGATCGCTACCCAAATTAAATAGTGCTACTCGCATTAAGAATCCTTCGGCTGGATTCAGGCTAGATTGCAATTCAGCAGCAGTTTTTAAAGCAGTTTCTCTCTCAAATTTTGGCAACTCTGACAAATCATTGTAGGAGAAAAAATCTGTTTGAATTTCATCCAGTTCAGTAAATAATTGTTGCCAACCGGATGAGGTCTGAATAAACTTCAAGCGCAAGGTTTCGTGCCTTTTCAGTAAACATTGTACGGCTTGTTTTATTAAACTAGGAGCGATATTTTCTCGCATTTCCAAGAATAATATCTGAGCCATTTTTGATAGAGGCTGCTCGCAAACTATCTGTTGAATTGGTGTCAGTGGCAGACTTTTTTCAGCCATTTCGGTTGTATCTGCAACTCCTGCTAACTGAGCAACAGTTGGGTATTCAAACAGTTGTTTGGGAGTAACTTTTAAACCCGTTCGGTTGAGTCGAGCAGCAATGCGAATACTGACGATAGAATCTCCACCTAATTCAAAGAAATTGTCATGAATCCCGACTCGTTCGAGTTCCAAAACCTCCGCCCAACTCTGAGCAATAATTTCTTCAGCAGGCGTGCGGGGAGCGGCAAAAATTTCTTCTAATTCGGGCCTGGTAGTATCTGGAATTGGTAGCAATGCCCGCGCTATTTTGCCATTGGGATTTAATGGTAAAGCTTTCAGCCGCACGAAAGCCGAAGGAATCATATACTCTGGCAGCTTATCCTTGAGGAAGTTTCGGAGTTCTCCAACAGAAAATTCCATTGTTTGATCGGGAACAAAATAAGCAACAAGGCGCTTATTACTGGATTCATCTTCTCGCGCTATAACAACAGTTTCCCGAATGCTTGGATGTTGTAAAAGTGCTGATTCTATTTCTCCAGGTTCGATCCGAAACCCTCGAATTTTTACTTGCTCGTCAATGCGTCCCAGAAACTCAATATTCCCATCAGGTAAATAACGAGCTAAATCCCCTGTTTTGTACAAGCGATCGCTAGCAGTAACCAACTTTGCCGAATACTTATCTTGTAAAAATGGATTGTAGATAAATTTTTCAGCCGTTAGCTCTAGTTGATTTAGATAACCTCGTGCTAATCCTTTACCACCAATGAGTAATTGGCCGGGAGAGCCAACGGGGACGGGTTGTAAATGCTCATCAAGAATGTAAATTTGAGTATTAGCAAGGGGACGACCTAATGGTACAGTCTCCAAGTGATATCTGTTGTTATCGATCGCGTAAGTGAGAACACCGATGGTGGTTTCGGTTGGCCCGTAGTGGTTGATAATTTTGCAGTTTTGACGATAGGCCTGCACTTTTTCTATTAATTTCCAATTGAGCGTTTCTCCCCCTAAAATTAGTCCTTTTTTGGGCAGTATATTTTCTGCTCGATCTGCCGTTAGTAGCGCGTTTAAATGAGACGGAACGATTTTCAGATAGTCAATGGAATGACGGCTAAAATAATCTGCTAAAGCATTAGGATCGGAGGCTCGATCTTGCGAGATGACGTGCAGACAGCCCCCTGTCAGCAAGGCCGAAAAGATGGCAGTGTTTCCTAAATCTGCCGCAAAGGTAGAAACGGTAGCAAAGCTAGAACCTGTCGCTAGTTCCAGGTGTTCTGAGATCGCATTTATGTAATTTAATAGTTGTCGATGCTCTGTAATAACGCCTTTGGGTTTTCCCGTAGAACCAGACGTATAAATGACATAAACTAAGTTTTGGGGAGAAGGAGAGAGGGAAGACGAAGAGAGGGGAAAATCGGGAATTTCTGCATCTAAGCAAACAATTTGTGCATTAATTTTAGGCAAGATTTCTATTAATCGTAATTGCGTTAAAAATACTGCTACTTTAGCATCTTCTAACCGAAAGGATACATTCTCTGCTGGTAGTGCGGAATCTATTGGTAAATAAGCGCCACCTGCTTTAAGAATTCCGATAATACCGACAATTGTTTCCAGGGAGCGCTCTACATACAATGCTACAATTTCATCTGGTTTTACTCCCAAGTGCTGTAAATAATTCGCGACTTGATTAGCACGAGTGTTGAGTTCGCCGTAGGTTAGTTGCCGATCTTCAAAGACAACGGCAATACGATCCGGTGTCAGTTCAGCTTGTTCTTCAAAAAGTTGGTGAATGCACTTCTCTTGTTGATAATTTTGCTGCGTTTGGTTGAACTCTATTAGTAGTTGCTGGCGGGCGCGATCGTTCAAAATTTCCAAATTGCTAATCGCCGTTTCTGGGCAATCAGTGGCATTTTCTAACAATATTTGAAATTGCGACGACAAGCGAGTTATAGCTTCTGCTTCCAATCCCCCCGCATCGTAGTGAAACTCGGCAATGAGCGCATCTTCTATATACAGACACGATAATTTAACTTTAAAGCGATCGACGCAGGTGTAGCTTTTTTGAAGGCAAAAGGATACTTGCTCCGAGTGATATTTTGCTGACTTTTCGTCAAACTGGAAACAAACGGGGAAAAACTTATCTTGTCCTACAATTTCATCCCTACTAAAGTATTCCTGCCACTGATAAACCTTCTCTACTTCTTCCTCAATTTGATTTAATACTTCTCTAAAAGTCAAGTCAGCTTCTAGAGGAAATTGAAACGGCAAATATTTGGATAGTAATCCCAACGCTGGCTCTAACTCTTCATATTTTCTGCCATCACCCCCTATACCGACAATCGCCTCTTGTTTTCCTAAAAGTCGCCACAGCAGAATCAACCAGCTAGTCAGCAAGATTTTCGCTGTCGAAACCTCACATTTTTTTGCCAGCGCTTCAATTTTGGCAGTTAATTTGCTCGAAAATGTCTGCGTTAAAACTTGTGGTTTAAATGCTATTTTTTCAGATTGTTTATGTTCAAAAAGGAACTTTAAATTAGGGATAGTAGAGCGATCTAGATTGCGCCAATACTCTCTACCCGCTTCTGTATCTTCGCCTTCGAGGAGATCGTTTTCCCATTCAGCAATATCTGCATATTGCATCGGCTCGTCTGATAATTCTTCTCCCTGAGAATAGGCCCAATAAGTGCGGCTAAGTTCATTAACAAAATTTTTGAGAGTGGCGCTATCTGCTATCATTCCTGAAAAGCTAATTAGTAATAAATGCTTTTTGCAGGAAAAAGTTACAAGAGAGGCTTTCCAAAGGGGCAATTTTTGAAGGTCGAAATCTTGCTGTTTTAGTTCTTCAAAAAGCCATTCAGTTTTAGTTTCTTGTTCTGAGACTGATAAAGCACTGAGATTGTATTCAGAAACTGCAACTTGATAATAGTTGGCGATGGTTTGCAGCGGAATAGTCATCCCCGGTAAGCAATGAAAAGTGGTACGCAAAATTTCGTGCCGCTTAGTAAGGTTCTGTAATGCTACTTTTAAAACCTCTTTGTCGAGATTGCCTGCGATCGCAATTGACCCCTGGACGCGATCCGGAAATCCGCCTTTATTTTGCTGTAATAGCCAAAGATGTTTTTGTTGGGGAGAGAGTCGAAATCCTTCAATATTTTGCTTTTGCATATCTACATTTGGTTAGAGCTAAGTTTGGAGAATTGGGAAAAAGCCTAAGTTATTAGAGCGCGAATTTAGAGGATGATATTGCTTCCACTCGCCATGACAGAATATTGCTGCTGGCAATTACATAATTCTGTTATTCATGCGTAAGTTTTGTAATTCTAATTTTTACGTTTTATCTTCCAAAGGTTCTGCCATTCCCACAACAACTTGACGCGATCCTGCGTAAGGCTTGCGTCCATGAGCTGCCAGCATATTGTCTAGCAGCAAAACGTCCCCTTCTTCCCAGGAGAAAATGACCGTTTCTTGCTGATAGCAACCACGAATTTCCTCTAAAATTGAATCCTCAATAGGAGAACCATCACCGTAGTAAGCATTGCGCGGTAAATCTTCAGATTTAAAAGTAGCTAAAAGCTCTTCGCGAACGGCTGGTTCTAGATTGGAAATATGGAATAAATGCGCCTGATTAAACCACACCATTTCCCCTGTTCTAGGATGCTGAGCTACAGCTTGACATACTTGGCTGGTTTTTAAGCGATTGTTGTTCTTCCATTCTAATTGAATTCCCAAGTTTTTGCAATAGGTTTCTACCTCAATTTTACTGGTTGTATTAAAAACATTTTGCCAAGGCAAATCTAAACCTTCTCCATAGTTCCGCACATACATAACTCTTTTTTGGGCGAAGCTATCTTTAATTTTGGCATCGATGCGGTTGAAAACTTTGCGGCTGTCAGCAATAGGAGTTTCGCCTCCCTTTGCGGATTTTTTAATGCAGAAAAAAGCAATTTTCATCGGCCAACTTAAGGAGTAAGACATTTCGTTGTGCAAAGGGATAAATTGACTAGCAGGATATTCAGTAGAAGTATAGATATTTCCACTAACTTGAGTGCGCGGAGTTGAACGGAAAGAATACTCCAGTAATTCGCCAGCTATTGTCTGGATGAAGTGTTCAAATTCAGCTACGTCATCCACTTTAAAGCTGCGGAAAAGAATCCCTCCGTATTTCAATAGTTGAATTTCTATCCATTGGCGATTGCTACCTGCCCAAGCTGCTAAGTCTAAGCCTTCTACAGTGGGTCTTACTATCAAAGGAAGAGGGCTATCAGACTGTAAATGCTCTGTCTGAATCAAACCTTCGCTAGATAGATTTACAGCTTTGCGACTAATAGAGCCTAAGCTTTTTTTAATTACTTTTTTGGCTGTTGTATGGGTCATAATTACTCCTACTTTATAACTAGCGAATGGCTTTGCGTTGAGTCATCTTTAATTTTTGAAGACCAGTGGCTTGAAGTTGTTTTTCGCGCCCGAACTGGTGCTGTTTTTCGGCAGCAGTTACTATCTGAGCTAACTGGGAGATTTTGATGTCTGGCTGAGCGACAATTTCGTGCAGCAGTTTTTGATAATATCCCGCCATCCGGGTAATAGTAGTTGCGTCAAATAAGGCAGTTTTATACTCAAAATATCCCTGAATTCCTGTGGGTGTTTCTACGATCTCAAGTTTGAGATCGTGTCGCGCCATGCCGTTATTAACTTCCATGGCGCTAAAAGTTAATCCAGGAAACTCCAATGCTTGTAGTGGGGAATTTTGGAGGACGAACCACACTTGAAAGAGCGGGTTATAACTAGAATTACGCTCCGGTTGTAACTCCTCTAATATCTTTTCTACAGGTAACTCTTGATGGGCAAAGGCTCCTAAAGCCATTTCACGCACCCGTTCTAGTAATTCTCGAAAACTTGGGTTGCCACTCAAATTGGTTCGCAAAATTAAGGTATTGACAAAAAAACCAATTATCTTTTCTATTTCGGAGCGATTACGATTGGCAATGGGGGAACCCACTACGATATCTTCTTGATTGATGTAGCAGTACAGTAAAGTTTTAAATGCAGCTAACAACGTCATAAATAACGTAACGCCTTCTCGCTGTGAGAGCAAGGAAATCCCCTCTGCCAAATCTTTATCGATTTTCAAAGATTGAATTGCACCCCGATAATTTTGTACGGCTGGGCGCGGACGATCGCAAGGTAATTTTATCAAAGTCGGAAGGTCAGCAAGTTGCTGCTTCCAGTAGGAAATTTGGCTTTCTAACACCTCTCTAGATAGCCGATTTCGCTGCCAAATAGCAAAGTCTGCATACTGGATTTTAATTGCGGAAAGCTGCGATTCCTTCTCATTCAAAAAAGCTGCATATAGTGTTGCTATTTCTTCCAAAAGTATTCCTATTGACCAAGCATCGGAAATAATATGGTGCATGGTTACTAAAAGAATGTGTTCGGTTTCTTCTATCCGCAACACTTTCACCCGCAATAGTGGCAATTTGCTTAAATCAAAAAGTTTTTGTACTTCCTCAAAAACTAACCGTTGCGCTTCTTCCTCTCGCGCCATTTGAGAAATTTCTCGCAGATCGACAATTGGGATTGTCAAGGAATAAGAAGGTTCGATTTCCTGAACTGGTTCCTCATTCACTACTCTAAATGTAGTTCGTAATGACTCATGTCGCCTTACAACTTCGTTAAAACATTGCTGCAACACTAGGCAATTCAGTTGACCTTTTAGCCTTACAGCGAGGGGAATATTGTAAGTTGCAGTACCGGGATTTAATTGCTCTAATAACCACAATCGTTGTTGGGCAAAAGAAAGAGCAAAAACGTCAGGCTTAAGAGCCTCTTTTTGGAGAAGCTGCGTCAAAACAGATCGCTTTTCTGGCAGTGATAACTTCGTAATATACTGGCTATTAATCATCGATAAACCTCTACTTTTGCTAACAAATTATTCAGTAAGTTATCTACTTCTGGCTCTGAGAGTTCAGGGAGTTGAGCCAATAGTTTTTCTACTGCTTGATATCCTCTTTCTATTGGTTCGATCCTGTTTTCTATAGGCTTATGCCCCTGTTTCACTGCTAAAGCTAATCCCGCCACAGTGGGAGTTTCAAATAGGGTACACAGGGGTAATTCTACTTGAAATGCTGGGCGCAACTGAGAGATTACTTGAGTTGCTAGGAGCGAGTGTCCTCCTAATTCAAAGAAATTATCGCTAATACCCACCTCTTGAATACCAAGAAGTTGCTGCCAGATTTCAGCAATTGTTTGCTCAGCGCTATCGCGAGGTGCAATATAATTAGTTCCCAAGTTAGGGCGCTCGTGAGTTACTTTGGAAAAGCTCACTTGCGCGAATTCTTCCTCCAAAAACCTGACGGAATTTGTGCGCTTGATAACAGCTTGTAAATCTTGGGTTGAGACTATTACCTGAGACAAGGAAGTTTGCAGAATTCGGCTCAAAGCTTCTACGCCTTCTTCAGGTAAAATACCCTGTTTGAGATTATCTTCTCGCTGCTTTTGAAGTTGAGCGGGTAGAGTGGTATTGACTGCCATACCAACCTCTTGCCAAGTATCCCAGTTAATGGATACTACTAAGGAGCCATTCTTGCCATTTTTGTGGGAAGCAAAGGCATCTAGAAAAGCATTAGCGGCGCAATAATCTACCTGTCCCCATCCACCCACAATAGCATTTAATGAAGAGCAAAGTAGGAAAAAATCTAACTTCACATCTTTAAATAAAGCATCCAGTACCAAAGTTCCTTTAACTTTAGATTCGAGAACTCTGGCGATCGCTTCTGGGGTTTTGAGTTGAATCATTCCCCCTCCGGGAATTCCGGCTGCGTGAATAACGCCACAAATCTCACCGAATTGCTCTCTCGCCTCAGTTATCACTGCTTGCATTCGATCGAGATTGGCGACATTGGTGCTTTTAACTAAGACTTCCGAACCTAATTTTTCCAAGCTTTGTATTGCCTGGATTTTGCAGCTTATTGCGTCCTCTATACCGTATTTTTCTAGCCACTGTTCCCAGTCTTTTCGCTCAGGTAGAGGCGATCGCCCGACTAAAATTAGTTTGGCTTTTACAGTCTGAGCAAGATATTTAGCTATGCTCAAACCAATGCCACCTAATCCACCCGTTATTAGATAAGTACCGCCTTTCTGTAACTGCATTCGATCGGCTTGTCCTGCTTCTAGCAAAGCTGGCTCAAAAGTCTGTACCCAGCGAGAATTCCCTCGATAAGCAATGACTAGATCGGAGGAGTTATTAGTCAGTTCCGCTATCAGTTGAGAAATGACAATTGCTGCCATTTTTGTTTCTAATTCTGGGAGAGCGATATCAATATTGCGACAGATGATGTTCGGGTATTCTTGCGGAATTACCTTGCAAGGCCCTAGTACAGTTGCTTGCTCTGGATTAAGCGCTGATTCGCCGAAGAGGTCGTGCATCCGCTCGGAAATGATGCCTATTTCTAGAGTCTTGTTTGCATACAGAGCGCCCCAGGCTTGGGCAAGATGTAGTAGGCTCCAAAACCCTAAGTTCTCTGCATCTTGGGCAGGTTTTATTCCCCATAAGTGTATAATTTTTTGGGGAGTTTTACCCAGCACTTCCAGTTCTTTTAGCAGCAGATTGTAGTCGGAATAATGCTGATAGTTAATGGTATAAATTCCCGCTTTGACAAGGGCAAATTCTGTACCGGAAATCACCGCGATCGCATCTTGTCCATTTGCTTCTAATTCTTTGAGAATGCTAGCACCAAGCCCGTAAGAGTCTGCGAATACTAACCAGCAAAACTTGCGATCTTGCTTCTGATTTAGCAAGGGCGATCGTTTCCATGAGGGAAGATAAAACCATTCAGCAATATTTGACTTTTTGCCGAGTAAAGGTGCGCTCGGTTTGCTTTCTATTTGGGGCTCAATCCAGTAGCGTTGGCGCTGGAAAGGATAGGTAGGTAAGGGAATTCGACGGCGCTTTTGATCTCGATAAAATCCCGACCAATTTATCTGGACTCCAGCTATCCACAGGCGACCTAGGGTATTGAGTAAAAATGCTCGATCTGATTGGGAATCCTGGGGATGACGCAGAGAAGTTAGTACAACTCCTTTAGCGGAAATCTCCTGCTGCTTGGCGAAGGTACTTAGGGTTCGTCCCGGGCCAATTTCTAATAGTATTTGCTCTGGCTTTTGTAAGAGTTGAGCGATGCCCTCGCTAAAGCGGACTGTTTGCCGTAGATGGCGTATCCAGTAATTTGCATCAGTTGCTTGTATAGCACTAATCCAAGTTCCTGTAACGTTAGAGATAAAAGGAATTGTTGGAGCCTTAAGCGCGATCTTTGCTAACAGTTTGCTGAAGGGTTCAAGGATCGATTCTACCATCTGGGAATGAAAGGCGTGAGAAGTGTGTAAAATCCGATTGCTTACACCTAGTTCAGTTAGCTGGTTTTGCAATTGGGCGATCGCGTCGGTTTCCCCTGCCACCACACACAAAGAGGGCCCATTGATCGCAGCCAAAGAAAGTCTGCCATTTAGCAAGCGATGTACCTCTGTTGCCGGCAGCGAAACGGTGAGCATCGCCCCAGCAGGCAATTGCTGCATCAGCCGCCCGCGAGCAGCTACCAACTCCAGCGCCTCTTCTAGAGAGAAAACGCCTGCGAGGGTTGCAGCTACGTACTCGCCAATGCTGTGACCGATCGCGGCCGCTGGATACACGCCCCACGCCATCCACAATTGCGCGATCGCATACTCGATCGTGAAAAGGGCTGGTTGCGCGATCGCTGTCTGTTGTAAATCAGCGGTTCCTTCGCCATAAAGCACGTCCCGCAGATCCAGCCCCAAATGGGGTTTTAGGAGTTCGCAGCAGCGATCGATCTGCTGCTGGAAAATTGGCTCAGTTTGGTAAAGTTCCCTGCCCATATTTGCATACTGGGAACCTTGTCCCGGAAACATAAAGGCAACTGAGCGATCGCTAGATTCCTGAATTTGAGTGAAAACGCGATCGGGGGTAGAAATGGCGATCGCAGCATCTTCTCCGTCACGACAAACGAGCATCCGCCGATAATTGAAAGCCTTTCGACCAACCTGAAGCGTGTAAGCCACATCTGCCAGGTTGAGATCGCAATGCTGCTTTAAATATGCCGCTAAATTTGCAGTTGCACTATCAAGCGCAGCCCTAGTTTTTGCCGATAAAACTAATAGTTGATATTCTCTCCCCTGCTCGATATCTCCCCTGCTCCCCTGCTCTAAATTAGGAGCTTCTTCCAGCACTACATGAACATTTGTCCCCCCAATTCCGAAGGAACTTACTCCCGCTCTTCGAGGGGTAGAAAGTCTTTCCCATTTTGCCAGGGCTGTATTAACATAAAATGGGCTATTTTCAAAATCAATCTGAGGATTAGGCTCTTGAAAATGCAAGCTGGGAGGTATTTCTTGGTGTTGGAGAGCGAGGACTGTTTTAATCAAGCCCGCAACGCCTGATGCTGTATCTAAATGACCGATATTAGTTTTTAAAGAGCCAATCGCGCAGAAATATTTTTTATCAGTTTGCTCGCTAAAAACTTGGGTTAAAGCTGCCATTTCAATCGGATCGCCAAGAGACGTACCAGTGCCGTGCGCTTCAATATAACTAATCGTTTCTGGACTCACTTCTGCCACAGTTTGAGCCATTTTTACGACCTGAGCTTGTCCATCAATTCGGGGAGCAGTGTAGCTAACTTTCAAAGAGCCATCGTTATTAATAGCTGAACCTTTAATAACAGCGTAAATGGTATCACCATCCGCCATCGCCTCCTCCAACCGCTTCAATACCACAATTCCCGCTCCTCTGCCGCTCACCGTACCTTGCGCCGCTGCATCAAAAGCGCGGCACTTTCCGTCAGGCGAAAAAATTCCTCCTTCTTGATAGAAATAACCCGCTTTTTGAGGCAATCCAATGGAAACACCTCCTGCTAAAGCCAGATCGCATTCCCCGCTTAATAAGCTCTGGCAAGCTAAATGAACTGCCGTTAATGATGTAGAACAAGCAGTTTGAACGTTGAGACTTGGCCCCTGTAAATTTAATTTGTAAGAAACGCGAGTTGTCAGAAAATCTTTATCATTTGCCAGAAACATTTGATAAGGATTGACAGCGGAAAGATTGCGGTTATTTAGCAGATGAGTTAAATAATAGCTACTCATACTCGCCCCTGCATAAACTCCGATTGCACCTTGATAGTTTTCAGGATTATAGCCAGCACTTTCGAGCGCTTCCCAAGCACATTCTAAAAAAATACGGTGTTGAGGGTCGGTAATTTCCGCTTCTCTAGGATTGAATCCAAAGAAGTCGGCATCAAATTCTTCAATGCCGTCAAGAATAGCGGCAGCTTTTACATAATTTGGGTCTTTCAGTGCCGCTGAATTCACCCCTGTTGCCAGCACTTCTTCATCGGTAAACACAGAAATTGACTCGATTCCCTTTCGCAAATTTTGCCAAAATTCCTCAATATTTTTCGCTCCCGGAAAACGTCCCGCCATACCGACGATGGCGATTTCTAATCCCGTTTTTTCTGTCATTTCCTGCTTAACTGCTATTGGATTATTCATTTGCCCTCCTTTTCTGTCCGTTTCCTTTGCTCAAGACGCTGTTTAAGTCGAGATTTACCTGCCGTTAGTTGCTGGCTGCGATCGTCTGTTTCTTCTCGTAAAAGTCCCGGCTTTGCTTGACTTAAACGCTCTGCTAGAGAGTAAACAGTTGGATATCTGAACAATTCGATAATTGATAAGTCACTTGAGAACATTTGCCGGAGTTGGCTATGAATTCTAATCGCCAATAATGAATGACCGCCTAAGTCGAAAAAGTTATCATTAATGCCTACTTTGTCGAGATTAAGGATCTGCTGCCAAATGGTAGCAATTTTCCGCTCGATTTCATTACTTGGCATCACAAAATCAACAGTAGTTTCCGAAGGAGTGATAGCGGGATTCGGGAGCAATTTTCGATCTATTTTACCATTGGGTGTTAGTGGTAATTGCTCCAGAAATACGCAGACAGCCGGAACCATATAATCGGGCAATTTCTCTTTTAAAAACTGGCGAAGTTCCCTGCTGGCTGGTGGCGATTCCCCGTTAGCAACAACATAAGCAGCTAGATATTTATCCCCCGGTCGCTCCTCGCGAACAGTAATTGCAGCTTGCTGTATGCTTTGGTGCGTGAGAATTGCCGACTCGATTTCGCCTAATTCGATGCGAAAACCGCGAAGCTTTACCTGATGGTCAATGCGACCGATAAATTCAATATTACCATCGGGTAAATAGCGCGCTAAATCTCCTGTTTTGTACAGCCATTTTTCAGCCGCACTTTTGCCTTCGGCAAAGGGATTGGAGATGAATTTTTCACTGGTCAACTCCGGTCGATTTAGATAACCTCTCCCTAATCCTATACCGCCTATGTGCAGTTCGCCAGCAACCCCAATCGGCACTGGTTTTAAGTAGGGATCTAAGAGATAAATTTGAGTGTTGGCAATGGGACGACCGATGGGGACAATTCCCGGATAGCGCTCGCGCCCACAAGCCCAAAAAGTTACATCTACAGCCGCTTCTGTGGGGCCATAAAGATTATGCAATTCGGCATTGAGACGACTAAAAAATCGGTCTTGGAGTTCAAATGGTAGCGCCTCGCCGCTACAAATAACGCGCTTGAGGCAATTGCAAGCTGACAGTGCTGGTTCTTCTAAAAATAGTTGCAGCATGGAGGGAACAAAGTGCAGCGTAGTGATACGATCGCTAGCAATAACTTGGGCTAAATAGGCGCTATCTCGATGACCTTCCGGCTTTGCTAATACCAGTCGCGCTCCCACTATTAAGGGCCAGAAAAATTCCCAGACGGAGACATCGAAGCTCAAGGGAGTCTTCTGCAAAACGCGATCGGTTGCAGTTAATTTGTAGGCATCCTGCATCCACAACAAGCGATTACAAATTCCTTGGTGGGTGTTCATTGCGCCTTTGGGTTTTCCAGTCGAGCCTGATGTGTAAATGACGTAAGCCAGGTTTTCCGGGGTGACTGTGGTATTGGGGTTGTCTTCGCGATCGCGCCCGATCGCATTCCAGTCTGCATCTAGATAAATCGCGCGATCGCCCACTGCTGACAGCTTTTCCTTCAGGTGCTGTTGAGTTAACAACACTGGCGTTTGCGCGTCTTCTAGCATGAAAGCTAAACGTTCCGGCGGATAGCCTGGATCTAGAGGCACGTAAGCACCGCCCGCTTTGAGGATGCCCAAGAGCCCCACCACCAACTCCAGCGATCGCTCCGCACAAATACCCACCAAAACCTCTGGCCCTACGCCCCGCCGCTGCAAGTAATGGGCGAGTTGATTCGCCCGACGGTTGAGTTCGCGATAGGTTAAGTGTTCGCCCTCAAATACGGCCGCGATCGCATCTGGCGTGCGTTCCACCTGTGCTTCCCATAATTGATGAAGGCAGAAGTGTTGCGGATAGTCAGTTGCAGTATGATTCCACTCCACTAATACTTGATGTTGCTCTTCTGGGGAAAGTAGCGATCGCGTCTCGTAACGCTCAAAGGGTGCTTGCGCCATTGCGGCCAAAGCGCGATCGTAGTAACCACCTACAGCCTGAATTTGTTCCTCACCAAACTCTGCGGCATCATATTGAAGCGTTAGATTTAGTTGAGTTGAAAAAGCATTTACGCTGAAATTTGCCATCAAGGGAAAGTTAGTTTCTTCAAAAAACTTTTCCTCTAAAATTTGAACATTTTTAAACGCTTTAAGGCTTTGGTAGACGTGAAAATGGACAAAATTAAACGCCGTTTCAAATAAAGGCTGACCGCCCATATTTTTCTGGATTTCTGCTAAGGGGTAGCGGCGGTGTGGCAGCAATTCCCCCTCGGCTTCAAACACTGCTCGTACTAAATCTATCCAAGTACCTCCCGATAGTTGCAAGCGCAAGGGTAAAGTATTGAGGAAAAGTCCCAGAACGCGATCGCCACCCATTTGTTCTGGTCGTCCATTACTGACCAAACCTGTGAGAACATCTGATTCGCCACTTAACAGACTCAAGACTCGCAAATGGGCAGCCAGCAAAACGCTTTTAACGGGTACACCTGCGGATTGAGCCAGTTGTTTAAGTCTTGGATAAAGTTCGGGTTCTAAGGTTAATTCAAAACTCCGAACTTGTCTAAATTCTGATTGTTTTAATGACCAGCGATATAGCTTAGCGATCGTGCAGCCGCTCAACTTTTGCGTCCAGTATTGCTGAGAGTCACCACTAGCAATATTTGCTCGTTCCAACGCCACAAAATCACGGAACTGAATATTTAGATAAGGTGAACTGTAATCAACTTCCTCGCCCAATCTTGATAAATAGTGACCAAACAACTCTGTCAGCATCGAAGCCACACTCCACCCATCTAAAATTACGTGGTGAAAGCTCAAATTTAGTTGCCAAATCTCTGCATTAAGGCAGTGAATGTGAAAACGCAATAAGGGCGGTTGCTCCCAATTAAACGGTCGTTTTTTTTCTGCTTCTAACCAACGATCGATCGCCTCTTTCTGGTCAGAATTAGAAAGCTGGCGTAAGTCCTCAATCTGCAAGGGAATCTCAACATTTTCATAAACTAATTGCAGCGGTTCGCTGAAGCCGCTGAGATGAAACGAAGTCCGCAGCACCGCATGGCTGTTAGCTAAATGTTGGAGGGAATTTTGAAATGCTTCGAGGTCTAAAGGAGCTTTGAGGCGAAAGCTAAAGATGTCATGATAAGTAGCGCTTTTCTGACTGTACTCGCTCCAAAAAAGCATTCCTAATTGTAGCAGAGCAAGAGGATAAGCATCTTCTACACCATCTGGTAAAAGTTCTCGCTCTGCTGGGGAGATCAAACTAAATGGTTGACTTATTTCCAGCTTAATGCTATTGTTTTTTTCCGAATTTATTGCTTCAATAATATCGCAAATTGTTTGATATTGAAACTGTTGTTGCACCGAGAAACTCAAACCTCGTTCTCGTGCTAAGGACTGCACCTGAATGCTGCGAATAGAATCTCCACCAACGGTAAAGAAGTTATCATGAATACCAACCTTTTCTAATCCCAGGACTTGCGCCCAGATCTCCGCTAAAAGCTTTTCAGATGTAGTACGAGGAGATTGATAATTTTCCTCTAATTCAGGTCGTGCTAAATCCGGTGCGGGTAGCGATCGCCGATCTAATTTGCCATTAATTGTCAGTGGCAAAGCAGCCAAAATTACAAAGGCCACCGGCACCATATAGTCTGGTAGCTTTTCTTTTAGAAAACTACGCAATCCTCCCACCGTCAAAGAGTGTTCTGGATGCGCTACTGCATAAGCTACTAAACGTTGATCTCCGGGACGATCTTCGCGCACCAAAACCACCGCTTCGCGCACCCCTGGGTGTTTCGCTAGTAACGCTTCAATTTCTCCTAATTCGATACGGAAGCCCCGAATCTTAACTTGGTCATCAATTCTTCCTAAATACTCAATATCGCCATTCGCCAAGTAACGCGCTAAGTCGCCAGATTTATACAACCGCGCCTCTGGATTGTCACTAAAAGGATTAGAAATAAACCTTTCAGCAGTGAGTTCTGGACGGTTGAGATAGCCTCGCGCTACGCCAGCACCACCAACATACATCTCACCAGGAATACCAATAGGTAAAGGTTGTTGATTGCGATCGAGCAAATATACTTGTAAATCAGGAATTGGACAACCAATAACGCTAGCTGTAGTACTTAAATCAGCAATTTTTAGCGGTCGATAAGTGACATGAACAGTGGTTTCCGTAATTCCATACATATTAACTAATTGCGGCAATCGATCGCCGTGACGCTCAAACCAAGATTTCAAGCTTTGCAACTCTAAAGCTTCCCCCCCAAAGATTACTAAGCGCAAGTTAAAATCGGGGTTAATGCCTAAAGATGATTCTGCTTTCATGAGTTGGCGAAAAGCGGAAGGAGTTTGATTGAGAATAGTAACTTTTTCTTGGCACAACAACTGATAAAAAGCTTCAGGCGATCGCGTAACTAAATAAGGCACTATTACCAGTCGTCCGCCATAAATTAAAGCTCCCCAAATTTCCCAAACTGAAAAGTCAAAAGCATAAGAATGGAAAAGTGTCCAGACATCTCGCTCATTGAACTGATACCAAGATTGTGTAGAAGTAAATAGGCGAACGACATTTGCATGGGGGACTAAAACGCCTTTAGGTTTGCCAGTGGAACCGGAAGTGTAAATAACATAAGCGAGGTTTTCTACTGCGACATCGCTGTTGAGGTTTTCCTCGCTTTCTCGTACGATAATTTGCCAATCTGCATCCAGACAAACCACTCTAGCTGGAGATGTTGGCAACATTTCTAAAAGTTGCTGCTGAGTTAAAATCACTGACATGGCAGCGTCTTCTAACATGAAAGCAAGGCGATCGCAAGGGTTCGCGGGATCGAGGGGTACATACGCGCCACCCGCTTTGAGAATGCCAAGAATCCCAACGATAGTTTCTAGCGATCGCTCTACACAAATTCCCACTAGCACCTCTGGTTTTACGCCGAGTTTTTGCAAGTAGTGAGCCAGTTGATTGGCACGAGAATTGAGTTCTTGATAAGTCAATTTTTGCTCTGCAAATACCAAGGCTACTGCATCAGGATTTAGTTCTACTTGAGCCTCAAATAGTTGATGAAGGCAAGCTAGTTTTTCTGGGTTGCGATCGTCCTGCGTTCCTCTGTTCGACCACTCCATTAAGAGTTGATACCGTTCTCTTTCACTCAGCAAGGGTAACTTATCAATCTGCTGATTTGGATTAACAACAATAGCTCCTAGTAAGGTCTGAAAATGTTCTGCCATCCGGCTAATAGTATCAGCATCGAACAAGTCGGTATTGTATTCAAAATATCCTTTTATTCCCTCGGCTGTGCTTTCTAAAGATAAAGTTAAGTCAAATTTTGAAGTTTGAGTTTCTACACTCAATCGAGTCAAATTTAAGTCAGAAAGCTCTAGATTAGGCAAAGGTGTATTTTGCAGAACAAACATGACTTGAAATAGTGGCGTATAGCTTAAAGAACGCTCTGGTTGTAAAGCATCTACCAATTGCTCGAAGGGAATATCTTGATGGGCGTAAGCTTCTAGTGCTACGTTCCGAACGCGCTCTAATACCTGTGTAAATGTGGGGTTGTTTGACAAGTCAGATCGCAGCACGAGCGTATTAACAAAAAAGCCGATTAATCCTTCAATTTCTGCACGATTACGATTGGCAACAGGCGTACCCACCAGAACATCAGTTTGGTTAGAATAACGGTAAAGCAATATCTGAAATGCCGCTAAGAGCGCCATAAACAGAGTAACTCCCGCTTGCCTGCTAAAATTAGCGATGTCTGCGCTCAATTCCTGAGATAAGCTGACAGTTTGATGCGCTCCTTGGAACGTTTGAATAGCTGGGCGCGGGCGATTAGTTGGCAATTCTAGCAACGTGGGAGCACCTGCAAGTTGTTGCTTCCAGTAGGATAATTGCACTGCTAATACTTCACCAGTAAACCATTGCCGCTGCCAAACTGCAAAGTCAGCATACTGAATTGGTAAAGGGCTTAATTCTGGAGAATTACCAATACAAAAAGCTTGATAAAGAGTTGCAAATTCCTCAGCGAATATCCCCATTGACCAACCATCAGCAATAATGTGGTGAATAGTTAGTAGCAAGACATTTTCTGTTGCCGCTAGATGTAGCAATGTAACGCGAATTAAAGGCTCTAGCTCTAAATTAAAAGGTTTCCGAGCTTCTGCTGTGGTTAATCGCTGAATTTCCCCAGAGCGATCGCATTCTGGCAAGTTTTGCAAGTCCACTAATGACAGCTTAATATTCAGGTTGGCAGCAATAATCTGAACAGCTTGCCCATCTCTCGTTGCCAAATTAGTACGTAAAACTTCGTGGCGATTGATAATTTCCTCAATGCTTTTTTCAAGAGCATTGATATTTAATTTTCCCTGAAAATACACTGCGGCTGGAATATTATAAAAAGCATTTCCCGGTTCTAATTTTTCTAAAAACCACAGCCGAGTTTGTGCAAAAGATAGAGGCATTTCTCTATCTCTGGCAATTGCCACTATCGGTGGAGCCTTAACAGCTTGTCCTTGTCGCAATGCTGTCTCAATACAGTCAGCAAAACTTGCAACAGTTGGTTGTTCAAATAGGCGGCGTAATGGCAATTCTAGTCCAAAAGTTGTCCGAACTCGCGAGATTAGTTGAGTGGCGAGCAAAGAATGTCCACCGAGTTCAAAAAAGTTATTGTTAATACCGACTTTCTCGACTCTTAAAATATCAGCCCAGCTTCCTGCTAGCATCTCCTCAATTGGAGTCCGAGGAGCGATAAAAGTAGCTTCTAATTCGGTACGCGACATCTCAGGTGCCGGTAGAGCACGGCGATCGACTTTACCATTTGGTGTTAATGGCAATTTATCTAGTATCACAAAGGCAGCAGGCAGCATATATTCTGGCAGTTTTTGTTTTAAATAACTGCGAAAATTGCTGGTAAGGCTTGAAATTTCAAAACAAGTGCTTTCACTTTCTATCTTCTCCCTTTTGCCTCCTCCTTCCTGCAAAATAATATAAGCTACTAAACGTTTTTCGCCGGGATGATCTTCGCGAACTAACACCAAATTTGAATGCACGGCTGGGTGTTTTTGCAATACGGCCTCAATTTCTCCTAATTCGATACGAAAGCCGCGAATTTTTACCTGCTGGTCGATGCGACCTAGAAATTCGATATTACCGTCGGGTGAGTAACGAGCCAAGTCGCCAGTTTTATAGAGGCGAGAACCTGATTTGTTATTAAAAGGATTGGGAATAAAGCGATCGCTTGTTAGTTCGGGTCGGTTGAGATAGCCCCGCGCTAAACCAGCACCACCAATGTATAATTCTCCGGGTACACCGATCGGGACAAGCTGTTTTTGGGCATCTAGAATATAGACCTGCGTGTTGGCAATGGGCCGACCGATGGACGGTGGCTCGTTACCCCCTTTTTTCACTAAAGTATATGTGGAATAGGTGGTGTCTTCGGAAGGCCCATAAAGGTTGAAGACCTGTTGGACTGTGTTGTGTTCATACACCTGCTGTACGAGTTTATTGGGAAGGGGTTCACCCGCCAGGTTGACAGTGCGGACAGAAGAAGGTATGCCTTCCATTCTCACTAACTGTGCGATCGCAGAGGGAACGGTATTGATCAGCGTGACATCATGGGCGGCGGACAATGTGGGCAAATGCAATGCGTTCTCTGCCAGAATGACTTTGCCACCCCAACTGAGGGGAACAAACAGCTCAAAGACTGACAGATCGAAGCAAATAGAGGTTGAGGCCAAGACTCCAGCGAGATCCTCTGAAGTAAAAACCTGTCTTGCCCAATCCAATAGAGCAACTGCGTTGCGGTGCTCGATCGCTACTCCCTTGGGTTTACCAGTAGAACCGGAGGTGTAGATGACATAAGCGAGGTTATCGAACTTCACTTCACTGATTAGATTTGCCTCGTTTTGTCGCTCTATGATTTCCCAGTCTGTGTCCAGACAAACGATACGCCCTTGATGTTTGGGAAGAGATTTCACCAACCGCCCCTGAGTCAGCAGCACTGGTACTTGGGCATCTTGTAACATGAAAGCCAAACGCTCTGGGGGGTACGCTGGATCTAACGGCACATAAGCCCCGCCAGCTTTGAGAATGCCCAGCAGTCCCACCACCATTTCTAGCGATCGCTCTACACAGATACCCACCATTACTTCAGGGCTTACACCCACATTGTGGAGATGATGTGCTAGCTGATTTGCTCGTTGATTCAGCTCTTTATAGGTAAGCTGCTTGTCTTCAAAAACTAGGGCAATAGCGTCAGGCGATCGCTCAACTTGAGCTTCAAACAACTGGTGTATACAAACATCTTTGGGATAATCAGTTTCGGTATTATTCCCGGTGGCTAATTCCTGCCTTTCAAGCTCAGTTAAGAGGGGCAACTCGGCAATTTTAGTCTCTGGAGCGCTAACAATTCCTGCTAATAATGTTTGAAAATGTCCGATAAACCGCTGAATTGTTGCCTTTTCAAATAAATCAGTATTATATTCGACCCAGCCGACAATTTCCCCTGTTGTTTCTAATAGGTGTAGCGATAAGTCAAACGGTGTCATCATGCTGTCAATTTCCAGCAATTTCAGCGTCAAACCAGAAAGCTCTAGCGGTGGCATCGGTGCATTGTGCATCACAAACATCACTTGAAAAAGTGGCGTATAGCTAAGATTGCGATCGGGCTGCAATTCTTCAACCAATTTTTCAAACGGTAAATCTTGATGCGCGTAAGCTTCTAAAGCTACTTTACGAACTCGCTCTAATAATTGTACAAATGTGGGATTATCTGCCAGATTTGTCCGCAATACGACGGTATTGACAAATAAGCCAATGAGCTGTTCTAACTCAGCTCGCTTGCGATTGGCAACGGGAGTTCCAACTAGAATATCATCTCTATCTGAGTAGCGGGAAAGCACAATTTGAAAGGCTGCTAACAATGTCATAAACACCGTGAGATTCTTTTGCAAGCTCAGAGTTTTTAGTGCTAATGCCAAGTCTTTAGACAATGAAAAATATTGCTTGCAACCGCGAAAAGATTGAGCCAGAGGGCGCGGTCGATCGCTGGGCAATTCTAATAAGGGTGGCGCTCCAGTTAGCTGCTGTTTCCAGTAATTTAGTTGCGTTTCTAATACCTTCCCTTGCATCCAATCTCGCTGCCAAATTGCAAAGTCAGCGTACTGGATTGAAAGTTCAGTAAGTGGTGAAGGTTTGCCATTGCCAAAAGCCTCATAAAGTGCTGCTAGTTCGCGAACAATTACCCCTTGCGACCAACCATCGGCAATGATATGGTGCATGGTCAGCAATAATACATATTCTTCATCGTTTAGCTGGATTAAAGTCAGCCTTAGTAAGGGTAGTTGGGTAAGGTTGAAATATCGCTGAGCGTCCTCAGTGGCTAACTGTTGAATCTCTAATTCTTGCTCTGTTTGCGATCGCGATCGCAAATCAATAACAGGTAGTGATAGCGTAAAACTAGGCCTAATAACCTGTACGATGTCTTCTTCGATTTTTGTAAAAGTCGTTCGCAAAACTTCGTGACGGCGCACTATTTCGTTAAAGCTTTGTTCGAGAGCAGTAATATTAAGCTGCCCTGTGAGCCTTACAGCGGTAGAGTGATTGTAGAAAGGATTGCCAGTTTCTAACTGGTCGAGAATCCACATCCGCTGCTGACCAAAAGATACGGGCAATACAAATACTTCTGTTTGCGAAGCCATTTCCTCATCTCGATTTTTGGTGGAAAACTGATTAGAAAAATGCACCGTCATTGTCTTAGTTCCTGCTAATTAATATTGCTGTTACTTTTGGTTCAAAGATGCTAATTTTCGGCGATAAGCATTTCGGGAAACTGCTGCAATTTCCGGTTCCTGTAGTTCTGCTTTTTTGCTCTTAGCCTCGGAAATTTTTTGTGAAAATTCAGCAATTGTTTGTACCTCAAATAGCTCGCTCAAGGGGAATTCTACCTGGAATGTTTCGCGAACCTTGGTGAGGAGTTGAGTGGCAAGTAACGAATGTCCCCCAACTTCAAAAAAATTGTCGTGGATGCTAATGTGCGGTAGCCTTAAAATTTCTGCCCAAATTTCTGCTAAGACTTGTTCAATTGGGTTGCGAGGTGCTACAAAAGTTGCGTCTAATTCCGACTTATCAAAATTGGGTATGGGCAGAGCATGTCGGTCTACTTTACCATTTGATGTTAGGGGGAGAGTATCTAACATTATAAAGCTCAATGGTACCATGTACTCTGGTAACTTTTGTTTGAGGAATTGGCGCAATTTCTCAGTCGATATTGAGGAGGCATCGCCCGCCACATAAGCAACTAGGCGCTGATTTCCCATTTGCTCACCGCCAACAATTATTACTGCTTCTCGGATGGCTGGATGCTGTGTCAAAGCTGCTTCAATTTCTCCCAACTCAATGCGATATCCATTAATCTTGACTTGGAAATCTTCTCTTCCCAAAAACTCTATATTACCATCGGGCAAATACCGTCCTAAATCTCCGGTTCGATACAAACGTTCTCCGGTTTGAGGATGGGTAATGAAGCTAGCAGCAGTTTTTACTTCATCCCGCCAATAACCTTTTGCAAGTCCAATTCCACCGATGTAAAGCTGACCAGGAACCCACACGGGACAGGATTCTAGCACATCATTAAATACATAGAAATTCTGGTTCTTCATGGGCTGGCCGTAAGGAATAGTTTTCCAGTTGGGATTAACTTCTTCAATTGGATATAAAATTGACCAAATTGACGCTTCCGTTGCTCCTCCCAAGCTAATAACTTGGACTTGGGGAACTAAAGATTTAATTTGAGGTGATAAAGTTAGGGGCAACCAATCTCCACTGAGCAAAACTAATCGCAGATTAGCAAATACTTCAGGCTTGCTAGTAGCATAATTAACCATCATCTGCATTAAGGCGGGTACTGAGTTCCAAATCGTTATTTTTTCCCGCACCATTAATTCCGCCCAATGAGCTGGATCTTGGGCGGAATAGGCTTCAGGAATCACAATCGTTCCGCCAGCAGCTAGAGTGCCAAAAATATCGTAAACTGATAGATCAAAACTAAGAGAAGAAAGAGCTAATACTCGGTCATTTGCATTGACTCCGAAGCGCTGGTTAATATCAATAATTGTGTTAACAGCACCGCGATGATCGATCGCGACTCCTTTAGGTAAGCCGGTAGAACCGGAGGTGTAGATCGCATAGGCGAGGTCTTCAGGAGTTTGTACCCAATCGAGGGTGCGATCGCACTCTGAGACTGAATTATCCACCTCAATCCGTTGGATGCTTTCTGGCCAATCTAAGTCGGCGTTTATGCAAGGCTGGGTGAGGGCAAACTGAATTTCTGCTTGCGCGAAGAGGTGCGATCGCCTTTCTTGGGGCAGTTTGGGGTCAATTGGCACGTAAGCAGCACCCGCCATCAAAATGCCTAAACAGGCTACCACTTGCTCCCAGCCTTTTTCCATGACGATCGCCACGAGAGTATTGGGGCGAGCACCCATTGTTCGCAATCGCCAACCGAGTTGATGGGAGAGGTGATACAACTCTTGGTAATTGAGAGTGCGATCGCTGGCAATGACAGCACTTTGTTGCGATCGCGCCTCCACTTGCGCCACAAACAAAGTGTGAAGCATTTCTACCGACACGGGTGCTGAAGTAGCATTAATAGCTGCCCGTTGTTTTAATTGTGTAGATGATAGTAATTGCGGATATTCTTGTTGCCAAATTTCGTCAGAATCTGCTAAACGTTCCAGCAAATTACCATAAGCGGTAAACATATCATCTAACATTCCTAAAGGGAAGATTTCTTCTATAGCATCCCAACAAAAAACGAGCGAACCTCCTTCTTCTGACACCTGGTTATCTAGAAAAACTTGAGGAGTTTGGGTGATGCTATAAATTGTTTCTCCCAACCAGTGCATCGGAAAATTTTGTTCCCCGAAAGCATCTTGAGTTAAAGTGCTCGTAAATACTACTGGCATCAAAGCTGCCGAAACTCTCCCTTGAATACGGCTCAAATCCCGCAAAACTTGTACGCCACTGACATAACGGTGGTCTAAATCTTCCCACAGTTGCTCTTGAATCCGCCGCCCTCGAATTGCAAATGTATCTGAGGTTGAGCGCTCGATTGCTAGCAAAATTAAGGAAGTAAAATCTCCTACGATGTCATTAACTTGGGGATGCAATGGCAAACGATTAAACAGAGTCAATCCAATTGTAAAGCGGGGATTTTTGCTCCAAATTGCTAGAACTTCAGCAAAGGCAGCGAGTAAGATTCCTGAAGGAGTCATCCCAACTTTTGTGGCTCTATTTTTGAGGTGTTGCCAAAGTTGCGGCGCTAAGAAACCGCGACGACGTGCAAAGCGAGGTTTGTCAACCATTGCCGGATTTAGAGCTAAAGATAATTCCGGTGCTGGTGGCAAAGTGGGAAGGCGATTTTGCCAATAATCAAGCGATCGCTGGTACTGTTCTGAATTACGGTTTGCTAATTCCGCTAAAACATAATCTCGAAATGAAAGTTCAAGTTTTGGGAGCGGTTCTTGGGGACTTTGGTAAAGTTTAGCTAGTTCATTACCAATAATTTGAAAGCTCCAAGCATCGCCAATCAAAGCATCAAAACTAAAATGAAGTCGGACGCGATCACCATCTCCACCAGATTTGAATTCAGTTGAGTCTAAAACATCTAAGAGAGAGGCGCGAATCTCAAATAGCGGCCAGCGATTGCTATCTAATATTTGATGAGAAAGTGCTGCGCGAACCGCCTCTAATTGAGAGTTTACCGCTTCAGAACTTTGTCCCCGCAAATCTAAAATAGGGATTTCAAAATCTGCCACCTGCTCTATAATTTGTTGCTGACCATCTGACCGCACAATCCCTCGCAACATATCGTGACGATTGATTAATTTTTGCCAAGCTTGTTGGAAGCGATGTAAGTCTAAATTAACGCTTTCAATCTCTGCATAGATATGCGTAGAAATGTTACCCAGCTCGAAGGTTTGACCGCGACCGATCCAGTAAGCTTGTTGAATGTCAGTGAGTGGAAAAGCTTGATATCGCCCTTCTAAATCTGGCGTTATGATGGGTAATGTAGTGAGAGCAGCCTCTTTTGCTGGATTTCCTTTTTGCTGGAAAATTGCGATCGCTAAACTCTCTACAGTGGGCGACTGAAATAGGCAACGCAAAGGCAACTCTACTTCCATAGCTTCGCGCACTTTAGCAATCAATTGAGTTGCGAGTAGCGAATGTCCCCCTAGCTCGAAAAAATTGTCGCGAATTCCCACTTGTTTTATGCCTAGAACCTGACTCCAAATTTCCGCAAGGCGCTGCTCTTCGTGATTGCGAGGTGCGACAAAAGTGGCTTCTAATTCAGGTCTAATCGCATCCGGTGCGGGCAACGCTCGCCTGTCTACCTTGCCGTTTGGAGTTAAAGGTAATGCCTCTAAAAATACAAAAGCCGCAGGCATCATCGATTCAGGCAGTTTGTGTTTTAAATAACTCCGTAATTCATTTGAAAGAATTAATGATTGAGAAGTGAAAAGGTCTTCTGGCTTCTGAGGCACTACATAGGCAATTAAGCGCTTATTGCTAAATTCCTCCTCTCGCGCGATCGCAACAGCTTGCCACACCGCAGGATGTTGGCATAAAACTGTCTCAATTTCTCCTAATTCGATGCGGAATCCTCTAATTTTTACTTGATTGTCAATTCTCCCTAAAAATCCAATATTACCATCGGGTAAATAACGAGCTAAATCACCCGTTTTATAGAGAAGATTTGCCAACTTCGGCTCGGTTTTACTTGTGTTTTTAAAGGGATTAGGGATAAATTTCTCAGCCGTGAGTTCGCTCCGATTTAGATAGCCTCTTGCTAATCCAGCACCGCCGATATGGAGTTCACCTGGCACTCCAATTGGTACTAATTGCTGGTGGGCATCCAGAATGTAAACTTGTGTATTGGCAAGGGGACGACCTATATTTACAGGATTGTGAGTTCCTTTTTCTACTAGGCTGTAAGTCGAGTAAGTAGTATCCTCAGAAGGGCCGTAAAGATTGAAAACTTTTTGAATATTTGGCAGTTGATATAACTGCTGTACTAAATAATTTGGCAAGGCTTCACCTGCAAGGTTAACGGTGCGAACAGATGAAGGGATAGCATTAATTCGGAATAGTTCTGCGATCGCACTGGGAACTGTATTAATTAGCGTTACTTTGTCCGCTGCTGGTAAATTAGGCAAATCCAAGGCATTTTCTGCCAAAATTACCGTTCCACCCCCAGATAGAGGCACGAATAGCTCAAAAACTGACAAATCGAAGCATAAAGAAGTCGAAGCTAGCACTCCAGCAATCTCTGCTTTTGTAAAGACTCCTTGTGCCCAATTTAAAAGAGCAACAGTGCTACGGTGCGCGATCGCAACTCCCTTGGGTTTGCCAGTGGAACCTGATGTATAGATGACATAAGCTAAGTTAGAGGGATTGTTTATTGCTGAGTAATTGGTGACTATACTTCCGCTCCAATCGCCATCAATACATACAATTTTGGCACGATTTTCTGGCAGAATTTCTAACAGCTTTTTCTGAGTTAGCAATACCGCAACTTGGGCATCTGCTAACATGAAAGCTAGGCGTTCTTTGGGATAAGCTGGATCGAGCGGTACATAAGCACCACCGGCTTTAAGTACAGCCAACACCCCCACGAGCATTTCTATAGAGCGCTCGATACAGATGCCGACTAAAACCTCTGGCCCTACTGCCAATTCTTGTAAATAACCTGCGAGTTGATTGGCGCGTTGATTCAGTTCTTGATAAGTCAGTTTTTGAGTTTCATCAATGACAGCAATTGCATCGGGAGATCGCTCCGTTTGGAGTTCAAATAATTGATGAATTAATTGTTCCTGCGGGTAATCAATTTGAGTATTATTCCAAGTTACTAAAAGTTGATGGCGTTCCCTCTCAGTTAACAAGGGTAAATCAGAAATTTTCTGGCTAGGATTGACGACAATAGCTTCTAGCAAACTGTGAAAATGCTCATTCATCCGTGCGATTGTACTCGCTTGGAATAGAGCAGTATTGTATTCCCACGTTGCCATTAAACCCTGTTTTGTTACTTCCAAATATAGGGTTAAATCAAACTTAGCTGTTCCCGTATCAACTTCTTGAAAGGTTAAATTGAGTTCTGGTAATTCCCAAGTCTGGGTTAAGTTATTTTGAAAAACAAATGCTACCTGAAATAGTGGCGAGTAGCTCAAATCTCGCTCTGGATGCAATTCCTCCACCAGTTTTTCAAACGGTAAATTTTGGTGACTGTAAGCGCCTAAAGCAACTTCGCGGACACGAGAAAGTAAATCCAGAAAACTCGGATTATCACTTAAGTCAGTCCGCAATACTAAAGTATTGACAAAAAATCCAATCAGCCCTTCTAGTTCTAAACAGTTGCGGTTACTGATAGGCGTGCCCACTAAAATATCTTCTTGTCCCGTATAGCGGTAAAGCAAGGTTTTAAACGCAGCCAGCAAAGTCATAAATAAAGTGCTTTTTTCTTGCTGGCTTACTTCACTCAGCACCTCATTTAAAGGCTGAGGAAATTCTCGAACAATTCGCGCTCCCTGGAAGGTTTGAATAGCAGGACGAGGAAAATCTGTCGGTAAATTGAGAACGGGTAAATTACCCTTAAGTTGTTGCTGCCAGTAAGTAAGTTCAGGTAATAAAATATTCGATTGTAACGACTGGCGTTGCCAAATGGCATAGTCTGCATACTGAACTAGCAATGGTGGAAGCGAGGGCAAATTTTCAGTAGAAAAGGCTTGATAAAATCTTATCAATTCCTCTAGAAATATACCCACTGAGTAACCATCAAAAATAATATGATGGGCAGTCAATAACAAGATATGTTCTGTCTCGCCTAAGCGCAAAAGTTGAGGGCGTAGCAGACAACCTCCCGCTAACTCAAAAGGCGATCGCGCCGCCTTAGCCACGATTTTTTGCACTTCTATGTCGCGCTCAGAAAAAGGGCGATCGCTCAAATCAATAATGGGGAAATTAAAAGAGTAGTCGGGATTAATAACCTGGATTGGTTGCCCCGCTAAAGTAGTAAATGCCGTCCGTAAAATTTCGTGGCGCTTGATAACTTCATCCAGACTTTGAGTGAGAGCTAATGTGTTTAATTTTCCTGTCAGCCGCACTGTGCCAGCCAGATTGTAGAAAGGATTTTCTGGTTCTAATTGGTCAAAAAACCATAGGCGCTCTTGAGCAAAGGATAGAGAGATATTTTCATTTTTGGCAATAGATTTTATCGGTATAAAAGTCTGAGGTATCGCCAGTTGAGCAATTATTTTTGTTCCTAACTCGGCAATGCTAATATCTTCAAAAAACTCTCCAATTCCTAAGCAAATATTTAAATCGCTTTCAAGCTGGTTTTTAAACTCAAAAACTTTTAAAGAATCCAGCCCCACCGTACTAATTAGCACCTGAGAGTTGACGAAAGATGGTACCACTTTTAAAAGTCGCGCTAAGAGTTCCTGAAGATAGGATTCTAAGACTGACTGACGATCGCTATCTCCCATCTCCAATAAAGCTTGACGAGTGATGCAAGCCTTACTTTCCGGCGCATTTGATACCTCTAAAATACTACTGGCTAGTACCTCTAAACTGTTAGTTAGAAAGTCAGCACGGGCCGCGCGACGTTGAATTTTTCCGCTAGAAGTTTTTGGGATGCTTCCTGGCTTAATTATTAGCACTGCATAAACTTCGACTTCATACTCTTCGGCAATATTTTGGCGAATTACAGCAATAATTTCTTCGGCATTATTGGGTGCTTTTCGTGCTTCTAACTCTTGCAAGACTACTAATTGCTCGGCACCGTCAATTTCTACAGTAAATGCTGCCCCAGCACCCTTCCGCAAACTTGGATGGCTCTGCTCTACTGTCCTTTCAATATCTTGAGGATAAAGGTTGCGACCGCGAATAATAATTAAGTCTTTAAGTCGCCCAGTAATAAATAGTTCTCCTTCCCGTAAAAAGCCTAAGTCTCCTGTACGGAAAAAAGGCCCTTCCCCTGTGTCGGAAATCTCGGCTAAAAAGCTGGCTTTTGTTTCTTCTAAACGCTGCCAATAGCCGAGAGCAACACTATGGCCAGCTACCCAAATTTCTCCCACTTCATTGAGGATACATTGCTTGAATGAATCGGGATCGACGATCGCCACTTTTGTGCCAAATTCCGGGTATCCACATCCAACTAGAGTGCGCCCTGCTTGAACTTCTACAATCTGATTTTTTTCTAAGGCGGCTGCTTCAACTGTACATAGTTTAAAATGCTCCCTTTGACTAACTGTAGAAATTTTCAGAGTTGTTTCTGCCATGCCATAAGCTGGACAAAAAGCTTGGGATTTAAATCCCCAACATTCAAATTTTTGCGCGAATTTTTCTAGGGTTTCTTTCTGAATTGGTTCTGCGCCGTTATAAGCTACGCGCCAACTGCTTAAATCTAGAGTTTTACCTGGTTCTGGTGAAATTTTTTGGGAGCAAAGATCGTAGGCAAAATTTGGGCCGCCGCTATGGGTAACTTGATAGCGTGAAATCGTTTCTAGCCACCGCAGAGGTTTTTGGATAAATGCTGCGGGTGGCATGAAATAACAGGGAATTCCTAAATATAACGGTTTTAATAATCCGTCAATTAACCCCATATCATGAAAATGCGGAAGCCAGGTCAGGGCTACACTTTTTGATGTATGTTCAAATCCCCGATCGATATATTGGATATTATGGAGTACATTCTGATGGCTAATTTTTACACCTTTAGGAGTGGAAGTTGAGCCAGAAGTGTACTGTAAATAAGCAAGTTGGTTGTTATCTATTTGTGTATCTATTTGTGGCTGTTGCCATTTTTCGGCTAGGCGATCGCTCACTCGATCGCTAGCTAGCCAGTATAAGGTTTTTAGTTTTGCCGATCGCTCCCATAGCGGTTCTAAGTTATTAAGCTGCGATGCGGTGGCGATCGCTACAGTTGCTCCTGAATCCGCTGCGATCGCCTCTATGCGCGATAAATTTCGCTTCAGCTTTGGCGGATATAAAGGTACTGCGATGACGTTGGCATACAGACAGCCGAAAAAAGCAGTTAGGTACTCTACTCCTGGTGGGTAAAGCAATAGCGCTCTTTCACCACTTAAATTTAAAGCTTGTAGGTGCGCGGCGATCGCCCGCGATCTCCGATCTAATTCTTGATAAGTCAAACTGACTTCCACGCTTTCTCCCTCTGGCAAAAAAGTATATTTCTGCTCAGGTTGGTGCAACGCTCTTTTCTGTAAGAGTTCTACTAAACTTGTACAACTTAAGGGGAGTTGCTTTTGGTCACTACAATCGTCGCTCATTGCTCTTGATTCACCTAAAAATTGTGTGGCACTAAATGCCTCATCTGTGAAAACTTGTCACTATCGACTTGCCAGTTGCGATCGCGGCGCTGTCCAATTGGTCAAAATCCTGACTAGGATTGGCTCCTACGATTGTGCGATTGGAGTCCCGCGATTGGAGTTGAAGCGATCGCCAAGCTACCAAAGCCTTGATACTTGGTATACAGGTCATCACTCCCAACACCATAAACTAATTACAAATTATTTGCAATAAGGCTGGAGAAATTTTTATAGATCATCATTAGTCTGATAAGATTTTTTATCATAACTGCACTTACTTTTTTCCAGATACAGTGTATAATCCCTGCTTTTACGTCATTTCAGGAATCTCACCCTTAGTCAAGAGGGGTATAACCCTTTATAAAAGATGAGACTAATTTTCATTAACCAAGCCTTGACAAGGTAAGCAGCACTGGTATGATATAGAGATTCTTTTGCAACAAGTAAAAGTTACGACCTCATCTATCTGAGCTAGCGCAATCCTTGGCATTTCCGATAAATGTCACAGGAGTTGTGCAATTATAGCTACGATGCTCCGATGCTCAGGAAGAAGGGAAGAGAAGCAGCGGGTTCCAGCCATTCATAGTGTCCTAACTGTCAAGAAGGTTGCTATATTTGAGCGAACCTCGGAGCTACATTCTTAATTAAAAATTAAAAATTCGCGAAATGTCCGAAAGCATTAAAAGTTAAAAATTCGAGGAATGTAAGTTGCTTAGGGAAAATGAAATATTAAAAGTTCTTAGTAGATGCGATATTGTTCATTTTTAATTTTTAAATCTTCACTCTTAAATTTTCAATTTTGGATTTTTAATTCTTCAAAGATTGGTTTCGCCAAGCGCTCCAACTATCCAACAGTTAATCTTGTGTGTTACTTAGTAGTCAATAAATGAATGCAGACTTTTATTATAGTATGGCTCGGTCAAACCGCTTCAATTATTGGCAGTGCTATGTCCAGTTTTGGAATGACAATCTGGGTTTGGCAACTCACAAATCAGGTGACAGCATTAGCTTTGTTTGGCTTTTTCACTCAATTATCACGAGTGTTAATGGCTCCTATTGCTGGTGTGATTGTCGATCGCATCAACCGAAAATTGCTAATGATGACTGGGGACGCGGTGGCGGGTTTATCCACTCTAGCGATCCTATTTCTTTATCTCACTCATAACCTGCAAATTTGGCATTTATATGTAGCAGGAGCAGTCAACGGCATTTTTGAACAAATTCAACAATTAGCTTTCTCAGCGGCGATCGCAACAATAGTCCCACAAAAACATTACAGTCGCGCTAGCAGCGTGGGTTTTTTAGCTAGTTACGGTTCTAGTATTATTGCCCCAGCGCTGGCAGGTACTCTCTACTACATTATTGGTCTGGCTGGAATTTTGGCGATCGATCTGATGACTTTTGCGATCGCGATCGCCACCATCCTACTTGTCAAAATTCCCCAACCGCCTCCCGCGCCAACCCCATACCTGAATCGCGATCGCCTCCAACAAGAACTCAGCTTTGGTTTTCGTTACATTGCTCAGCAGCCCAGCCTAATTGCCCTACTTGCTTCTACCTCATTATTCTGGTTTGCCCATGACATCGGTGCAGCGCTCTATTCACCAATGATTCTGGCACGCACGGGCAACGATGCTCAAGCCTTGGGTCAAATCCTGTCAGCCGCTGGGATTGGCGGCGTAATCGGAGCCTCCGCGATCGGTATTTGGGGCGGCCCCAAACGCCGAATTAGAGGTTTCGCGATCGGCATAGTCGGCGCTGGATTGAGCAAAACAGTATTTGGGCTTGGTCAAATGCTCTCGATCTGGATACCCGCCCAAGTTTGTTCCTCGCTCAATTTCCCGCTTTTAGGGAGTTCTAGCGATGCGATCTGGCTGACTAAGGTTAAACCTGAAGTCCAAGGGCGGGTTTTCGCCGCCCGTGCTGTCAGCGTACAAATTGCCTCCACGATCGGGTTATTGATCGCAGGGCCCCTAGCCGATCGCGTCTTCGAGCCTGGGATGAAGCCAGGAGGTTGGCTGGCGGGAATATTGGGGGGAATATTCGGTACGGGTGCTGGTGCTGGTATGGCTTTACTCTATGCAATCTCTGCGATCGCTTTATTATTAATCGGACTTTGTGGGTATAATTATCGCCCCTTGCGGGATATCGAGAAGATTTTGCCAGATTTCGGAGCAGAGGAAGAAAGGGCTAGGGGCTAGGGAAGAGAGGGGGAGCAGGGGAGCTCTTGAGCAGGGGAGGCTTTTTCCTGACGGGGTGACAACCCCGTCAGGGCGGTACTCCTTCCCTCTCCCCTATTTTTCCTTCCCCTTCCCCTTCCCTTTCGCCAACAGCATCGACTGCTCATTTCACCCCGAATCCTATGCAAAATTAGCCGGATCTTGATCTCGCCGATGCTTGAGCAGAATCGGAGTACCTTGACCATCACCCACCAAAGCTGCCGTTTCCTCCAAGGCTTCCCGCAATCGCTTGGCCGCGTAAATCGACATATCGCGGGGCACATTCACGCGATCGCGCAAATAGCGCAAAGCCGCATCTGAACCAGCCGGCGGCGTACAAACTTCGCCTGTCATCATCAAAGTTAAAGCACAGCGCAAAGCTTCATCGAATAAATTGTCGTCAGCAGGGTTAACTCGAACGATGTTTTGGCGGTGCTTAATGACGCGATGGAGTGCTTCAGCGCGGGCGGTTTCCGGTTCTGGGTACATCGCATCCGGAAGTCCAGCCCAAGGCCCATTATCGACGCGGGCTTTGTTGAGCAGCATTTGCGGTTCGCCGTTTTCATAACAGCCGCCCATTTGAGGGGGTAAATCGTGGACGTGGGTGTGGAAGTCGCTTTGAGTGCCGCGATAGGTGGGGCGGCTTTCCATCGCTGCAAACCAGTCGGCAAAGCGGGGGTTTTCTTCGCGCATGGAGTAGCCTTTGTAGTAGTAAAGACTGGCATTCATGCGTTCGACGTAGGGCGTAAAGATGACATCGGCAGTCCCAAATTCTTCTAGGAAATAAGGCCCAGGAGTGCTAGCCAGGGCTGCTTCCACTTGGGCGACGACATTGATAAATTGGTTGCGGTTGTGTTGTTCTACTCTGGCTGAACTGGCGGGGTAGCACAGCCAAGAGCACCAAGCTCTAAACAGCAGTCGCTCTAACCGCCGCAGGGGAATGACTGCGGGGTTTTCCATGCCCAAACCCAAGGGGCCATAGATTCCTTCGAGGGCGATTAAGATGTCATCGCTTTCGGTGATGATGCGGCCGTCTAGTTCGATCGCGGGTAGCATTCCCGATGGCACTTTGCGCTTGTACCAAGTTTCTTTTTCCCCATAGCAGAACATGGTAACTTTCTCAATACGATAGGAAATTTGTTTTTCTTCCAACCACAACCAAATTTTTTGGCAATAGGGACACCAGGCGTGGTTGTCGCGGTAGAGGGTGACTCGGATATCGGCTTCGGTTTGTCCGAACAGGCGCAGGCGGGATTGAGCGTTAGTTGGCCCGTTGATGCGATCGATTTGAAAGTCTGTGAGTGACTCTAGTTGCGTCCAGCTTAGGGGGGTGGCGATCGTTGTGGTGGATGTCATGGGTAAATTAGTGCTGATGATGGTTCCCCAAAATATAGACTAATATAGAACTTCTGTTGGTCGCGATCGCCCGAAAGTCTCAACTGAAGTTAGGTAAGCAGGCTTCTGGTTACAAAGCTATTCAGAATTTTTAGTAAAAGTCTTCTGCTATTAAAGTAAGGAGAAAGCTGATTTATAGAGTCTCAGAAACCGGGTTTTTGAGAGAATCTGTGGGTCATAACGAAGTATTTTCGTAAAAAAACCCGGTTTCTTTGGCTGGATGCGTAAGTCCTGTTTTTGTGAAAATTACCGTTCTGCATAATATATCGCTCAAAAGAACTCCCCCCAGTCCCCGCAGTTCGCAACCAAGGAAAAACGCGATCTCGAAGGTGCTTCAGCACCTCATCTGCTTTAAAATTAATCCAATGCGACCAGCACAATTATGAGTCAATCTGCGGTTCAAATTCTTTTTTACGCAGCTTTGCTTGTTTCTATCGCTTATTCTCCGCATCGTCCAATCGTTTGAGGAATAGGAGATAGGAAAATTGTTAGATCGAATCCATCGGATTCGACAGTCCCGACGACCATAATCTATCCCAGATTTGGTCAACTTTTGAGCGAAGTTCAGGGTCAGTGAGCATATTTAATTATTTGTATTTAACATTTATTATCATTTCACCCTTAGAGCCAACTTTGAACTTGGCATCAAAAGGGATACCGAGAGAATTTAAATCTGTTCCAATATCTATACCTAAATCCTTATTGAGTTTAATTTCCAATTCATCAACATTATTTTCTTTTCCAGATCGAATTATTTCCTTGATGTTGTCAATGTCACTGTCTGAAGTTAAATTCGCCGATTCAATAACTTTCCGAGCTAACGGTTCAACTAAAATTTTATATAAGTTATAACCAGGGATTAAGCTTTTCCATCCATGAGGAAGTACGACGGCAACAACTATTTTTGTTACATCTGAATAATCTATACTAACTTTTTTGTTTTCCATTGTTAATTCATCAAGAATCCAGAATGATACATAATTAATATAGCAATTGATTAAGCTCTATCTATTAATTTCAACGTTTTATTATGTCTAGTAAAATCAAAGCCTCTTCACTTTCAGAAATTTCTTCTAAAGCGTAGAATAAACGATAATTTCCTAGTCTGGCTACATGAATTTTTTGATTTTCATCAACTATGTAATGATTTTCAGTGAATTCTCTTAACTCTTTTTCACCTAACTCAAGTAACCCTTTTGATTCCTCAACTCTTTCTAATAATTCAAAAAACGAAGCTAGTTTTTTACGAATCTCTAGAGGTAAGCTTACTATTTTATTTTGTATTGGCTCAGTTACTTTTACTTTCATGTTTCAATCACCCTTATTATTTAAATAAGTCTTCAATCAAGGAATCAATATCTTTTAAATCTTGTGGATTTTGTCCCTTTTTAATCAATTCAGAATTCTTTTTGGCTAACTCAGGTAGTGCTTCACGCCTTAGATATGCCCGACAGAATTCTTTGTCTTTATACTCATTTATTTTTCCTTCATGTAAAAACTTGTTGTAAATGTATACCAAAAATAAAAGTAGCAATATGAAGTAAAAACTCGTAGATTTATATATGAGCTTCCAATCAATCTTGCTATTTATTGTTATTTCTGTTACTAATGTTCCTGATAAAACCCCAGAAACTATAACAGAAAAGAAAAAAATTAGGGTTTGTATGGAAGGAGATTCTCTTATTAGAAATTTAATTTTTTTAAGCATATTTGTTATTTACAAATCTAATAAATAATATTTTTGCTAACTTAGCAGCCAAACAGCTTTGGATAAATTAAGCGGCGAACTGTTCCGTAAACTCAATTAATTCGCCCACTTCCTCCTCACTAAACCACCTCTCCACTGCATCCTCCCCAAACCTATCTAACGGTTCCTCATACAAATCCACCACCTCCAACCGTCGATTATTCAAAAACACATTCTGCACCGCCCTTAAAAACTGAATCTGATTCGCATTAAACTGACGCTGGACAATAAACTCCTCAAAATTCCGCCTCACTATTTCCTGATAATCCGGTAATCCCTCAATCTCCAACAACTCTCGCAAAAAAGCCAACAAACTCTCAACTTTCAAATTAAACGCCTTGCGAATATTCGACTCGGATAACTGGACATTTCCCCCACCTAACTCTTGCCTTAGAATACGCTCTAACGCCACCAGTTGCAAGTCCGTCACCGTTTCCCCGTTGCCAATAGCGGCGATAGTGGGGTGAGTTTCCACAATTTCCGACACTTTCCCCTCAACGCGCTGGCGGTATTCCTCAATATAAACCTGTTCTCCCCCTTCTCCTAAAGTAATATAACCGCTAACGGCAATGCGATCGCGCAAATCAATATCGACAAACGAATTAGGACGCGATCGCCGATTCTTCATCTGACGGGCCAAATCTGCGATAATACAGTTTAACTGTTCCGGTGTCGCCCTTCTTAGCTGAGAGGACAAACAGAGCTCCATCGAACCTCAACACTGGGAGTCTTGATAAACAAAGTCTGGTAAATAGTTTACATCTTCTGCGATCGCTTCCACCGTCCCGGCTTTTACGTCACCCGTGACAATTTCCAGTTTCAACCGTTCCACCTTATTCGTAAACGTCGCCGCCACCTCTACCCCCGCCACAATCAATTAAACGTAAAGTGGGCGATCGCCACCAATCGCTGGTAACTCATAGCTAGAGATGGTTGAGGCGATCGCGCAACTCGCATACACACAATTCCTGCGATCGCAGTAACTCGATTACCTGAATCCGCAGAGGGTCAGAGAGGGCATGAAAACCGGAAGCTATCTCAGTTTGACTTATCAATGGCAACCGATCTAGTAGTTGCTGGCAATAAAAATATTTCTTTGTGTGTTCAGCTTACTCAAACTCATGTCAATCAATGGGTAGATAAGAGGAAGAAATGGGAAGACACACTTGATTATTGGGGAATACAAAGAGGTTTGATTATCAGCTATAACCCCAGCAATCTCAATACTGCTTTTTTAGCGAGTGCGATCGTGGAGAAAGCTGACACTCTGCCAGATATCAGCTATAATGAATATACTGCTTGATCAATATATTTTAATCCCAAGAGATAGTTATGAGTATTATGGACACTATCCTGCTTGCAGACCCCGCTGTTGAAAGCGCAGCTCTCTCGCTAAGAGCTATCCGCAAATATCAACGAGATAGGCGGACTCATGGTGTCAAGCGAGTCGATCTTTACTTTAATGATGTAGAAGGTGATTGGTTGGAAAATTTCGGAGATGGAGAGACTGAAGATTTGCCCCAAACAGACTCAGAAAAGTTATAAACCCATCAAGTAAGAACCCTCATAATTGAGGAAGGCTAAAACAAATCAAGCTTTCTCTACATCGGACAGTAAACTAGCCATCCCTCACACTTCCTGCGAGGGATGGCTCTATCCTAATACTCTGCCTTTTTAATCTATCTGCCATTATCCTAGCGCCAGAAAGTGCGATCGCACTGCAAGATAACACTTGACAAAATTCTACTGTGCCTTTTCTTCCCTCGGCGGCACATCTGTCAATCCATAATTTTTCATCAACTTCAGAATTCCTATAGATAGAATTCCCCCAACAATTACACCGCCAACAATTAGCATAATAAAGACTTTTTGCAAAACTTTTTTAGTATCGGGATGGTAGACTACCGGTCTATCCACATTTTCCCTATCTAGTTCCTTCGCTAAATTTTGCGGATCGAACCGATTAGATGGTTGATTCGTATCGAAAGGATCGGGTGTTTGATTGGGTAGTTGATTCATAGCTAGTTCCGGTGAAATGATAGTAACAACTATTATAATTGACTGCAACAATATTGCGGATAGTTCCTTCACAGTCAGATCGTTACGAGCCTATAACTTGAGATCGTTATCTCACTAATCCAGTCAAAAAAACAATTCAAAAATGACTCGATCGCCATCCTCCAGATTAATAAACAAGATATAATACCAGCCAGGTCTATAAAATCTCCCGACACTAACTGACTCTTCAGCGCTAAACTGGACAATATTGACCATACTCCAAAATCATGCCCGATCGCACTCAACATCTAACTTACCCCACCAGCCGCAAAATCGAGCAAACTGATGAATATCACGGCATAAAAATTGCAGATCCTTACCGCTGGCTAGAAGACCCTGACTCAGAGGAAACCAAAGCTTGGATTGAGGCCCAAAACCAAGTTACTTTCGCCTACCTAGGCGAAATTCCCGCCCGCGAAAAAATCAAACAGCGGCTAACTCAACTATGGGACTACGAAAAATATAGCATCCCCTTCAAACAAGGCGATCGCTACTTTTACTTCAAAAACGACGGCCTCCAAAATCAATCCGTCCTCTACACCTTAACCTCCCTCGACGGCGAAGCCAAAGTTTTAATCGACCCCAATACCCTTTCTGAAGATGGAACCATCGCCCTTTCTGGCCTAGCCATCAGCGAAAATGGTAGACTAATGGCCTATGGTTTATCCGCCTCTGGTTCCGACTGGCAAGAATGGAAAGTCAGAGATGTCGAAACAGGTGAAGATTTATCAGACCATTTGCAATGGGTAAAATTTTCGGGTGCATCTTGGACGCACGACCATCAAGGATTTTTTTACAGTCGCTACGACGAACAAAACGAAAAAAGCAAACTAGAAGACGTTAACTATTACCAAAAATTGTACTACCACCGTCTCGGTACACCTCAATCTGAAGACCAGTTAATTTATGAACGCCCAGACCAAAAAGAATGGGGATTCAGCGGTGGAGTTAGCGAAGATGGCAAATACTTGATCGTCTCAGTTTGGCGGGGAACAGATCCGCAAAATCTGATCTTTTACAAAGATTTAACCAACCCAGAATCACAAGTAATAGAATTAATTAATGAGTTCGATGCTGAATATGGATTCATTGATAACGAAGGCTCCCTATTTTGGTTTCAAACAGACCTAGATGCACCTCGCCGTCGCGTCATTGCCATCGATACTACCACTAATACCAATTTTAAATGAAGTTGCATAGAATAGAGATACTGTTTAGGGATCGTTAACTATGGCACGCCAACTGATACTGGCGATCGCAGAAAGCCCAGAAATTCTGGAGCAACAACTCAAAAATAGCCGCACCGCCAGCC